>JAAYXG010000469.1 GCA_012516015.1 Lysobacteraceae bacterium
CGCGATTCGCGCCCTCTATCCAAAGCTCGATGGATTCGATCCATAGCCTGAAGCCGCCCCAGTGCGGCGGGCGAGGCACGTTTCCCTCTCCGGCTCCCGGCACGATCCCGAACTTCTCGCGCGCAGCGCGCACGTGATCCTCCAATTCCGCGCGGGATCCGAGCGGGGCGCTTTGTTCGCTCGCCCATGCACCGATTCGACTGTCGAGCGCGCGCGTCGCGAAGTAGGCATCGCTCTCGGCTTCCGGCGAACGCACGATCCGGCCTTCAATGCGTACCTGCCGGTGCAGTGCATCCCAGTGAAACACGCTCGCAGCGTACGGTCGTTCGCTCAGCTCGCGCCCTTTGCGCGAGCGATAATTCGTGAAGAACACGATGTAGCCTTCGGCGGGCACGAGGTGCTTGCACAGAACGACGCGAGCGGAAGGGCGGCCCGTCGCACCGACGCTTGCAAGCACCATGCAATCGGGATTCGGCTGCAGCTTGCGTTCGCGCGCGAGTGCGAACCATTCCGCGAACAGCGGCATGGGGTCGGCCGGTAACGTAGGGGGCAGCAATTCGCGCGGCAGCATCGTCGGATCCTCTGCAAGACAGGACGCAATTATGCGGCCAAGAGGCGGCCGAACGCAGATTCAGGACGCGTTCAGTGCATCGGACCTAGCGTGAAGCTCGTGCAGACAGCATGAGGAGGTTCGAATGCGTCACTCGACAGCGACACCTTGGGTGCGTCGGATGGGCTGGATCGCCTGTGCGTTCGTCGGTTTGAGCTTGAGCACGGGAGCCTACGCGGACGATCGACATCGATCGCGCGATCACCAGCGGATCGAGCAGAAGCGGCATCACGCTAAGCACTTCGATGCGCGCCATCGCGCAGGCGAGCGCCGGCAGGATCATCGCAAAGCCCACGTTCGTCACCGGCACGCGCCCAAGCCCGCTCATCGCAAGGGCTGGCACTATCATTCCGGGCGCTATTGGGCGCCCGCAAGCTATCGCGGCCGTTATTGCACGGATCGACGCCACTTCCACGGCGTTCACTATCACGTGTCGGTCCGCGATTACTATGACTATTACTATCCGCGGTACCGGTACTATGGGCCGTCCCCTCGCAGCGGCGTAGCGAGCCTCATCATCAGCGTGCCGCTCTTCTGATCGAGCCCCTCGCAAGGAACAATCGACTGATTCAATTTCGCTGCCTACGGGAGACGATCACAGGTGCGCTAGTCGTTTCGCTGAAGCGCGGCTCGCTTGGGTGGCGCCAAGCGAGCCGCGCTTGCGGCGCGTGCGCCCCCTTAGTAAAAAGGGTTAGCCACACGTTGCCCGCATATGGATTCGCCTATTATGAGTCTCGAACAGCTCCGAGGTCGACTGACGGAGCTCGACAAACGGCTGCTCGAGCTCATTGCCGAGCGGCAGAAACTGAGTCGCGAAGTGGCCGAGGTCAAATCGCGCGAAGGGCGCGCGACGCGCGATTTCAAACGTGAGCGCGAGGTGTTGCTGAACGCTCGCGAGCAGGCGCGAACGCTCGACATATCCCCCGATCTCGCAGAATCGGTCATGCGCCTGCTGATTCGCGGGTCGCTCACGACGCAAGAGCGCATTCGAGTGAGCGCCGGTGGGCGGGGCGAAGGTCATACTGCGCTCGTCATCGGCGGCAGCGGCAAGATGGGACGGTGGTTCGCCGAGTTTCTCGCGTCGCAGGGTTACGCGATCACGATCGCGGATCCGGCGGGCGAGCCCGAGGGGTTCGATCGCGGCGGATATACCCATGTGCCGGACTGGCGTGTGCTGTCGTTGACGCACGATCTCATCGTGGTCGCGACGCCGCTCAAGATTGCGGATGACGTGCTGGCGGAGCTCGCGGAGCGCAAGCCCCCGGGTGTGATTTTCGATATCGGGTCGTTGAAAACGCCGCTCAGAAGGGGCATCTCTGCATTGCGGGCTGCAGGTTGCCGCGTGACTTCCGTGCACCCGATGTTCGGCCCGGATACGGAGCTGCTCTCGGGTCGGCATGTCGTCTTCGTCGATCTCGGCGACGCGGAGGCGATCGATCGAGCGCGCGACTTGTTCGCATCCACGATGGCGGAGCAAGTCGTGATGAGTCTGGACGATCACGACCGTCTGGTCGCCTACGTGCTCGGGCTGTCCCATGCGCTCAACATCGCCTTCTTTACCGCGCTCGCGGAAAGCGGCGAGGCTGCCCCTCGGCTCGCGAAGCTCTCGAGCACGACCTACGATGCACAAGTGGAAGTCGCGACGCGCGTGGCTCGCGAAAGCCCCGAGCTGTACTTCGAGATTCAGCACTTGAACGAGTACGGCCGCGAGTCGCTGCAAGCCCTTCGCGATGCGGTCGAAAGAATCTGGCGCGCCGTCGAGTCGAACGATGCGACTCAGTTCACTGCTCTGATGTCGAAGGGGCGGGAATATCTGGCCGGGCGCGTGCGCGAAGCTTGATCCCGACAGCGCGGGCAAGTCGAGGCGAAATATCATGTCTGCGCGAGACCTCAACAATGAAGTCAGGGAGCTGCGCGCCCGGATCGCTGCGCTCATGGATGAAGCGGCGGCGAACGAGCGATTGTTGAAGCGCAGCCAAGAGCGGGAGCTCGAGCTCCTCAAAGCCGAGACGATTGCGCAGCTCTTCGATGCGATCTGCAACGGGCTCAAGACGTCGTATGCGCTCGAGTCCGTGACGCTGCTCTTGCTGGATCCTCAGCATGAGATTCGACATTTGCTCATAGCGGAGCATGTCGACACCGCCAGCATTCCGAACGTGCTTTTCGCCGACAGCCTCGTCGGCATGGCGCCCCAGTTCAACGCATTTCACAAGCCCTGGCTCGGGCCGTACATGGGATGCGACCACCAGCTGTTGTTTCCGCGAGGTGAGTCGATTCGCAGCGTGGCCCTGATTCCGTTGCGGCGCCAGGATCGATTGCA
>JAAYXG010000048.1 GCA_012516015.1 Lysobacteraceae bacterium
GGAGTAGCGCTCCGCGAGCGACTGCTGGAGCTGCCGTACGAGATTCTTGAATCGGATCGAGTCCTGCCGATTATCCGGAAAGCTGCGGTGCGTCGGTTGATAGAGGCTCAGGCAAGGCGGCTGTGGCCGCTGGTTGAGGATTATCGGAAAGTCCTGCAATAGCGGTTGCATGTGAGCGTGCTCCTTCGAGTATCGAGCGCGAAAGGGGCGGCATTCGTGGTAATCCCAAACCTCAGCGCCTGGTTCCCAACTCTACTCGGCAGAGCCGCCGTAGCCATACGCGTCTTGCTCAACCCGACGTCGCGCCCGTGCAATCGCTCGCGTGGGGCTCCGCATCTTGATCCATCGCCGTCGGATCGCTGACTAGCCCGATGAACAGGAGCGTGTCCGAGAGACGCTCTCGGATCGCGAAAACGAAGGGACGATCGACCACGAAACTCGTGAACGACACTAGGCCCATGCCCACTCCGGTCGCGGCGGCCGCGCGTGTCCCTCGCTCGTCCACATCGATAAACGTTTTCTGGCGCACGAAGTCGATGCACATATGAGCGCCGACGGGCGACATTCGCGTGAAATCGGCACCGGGCCTGAATGCCGGATCCATGCCCATCGCTTGCAGCGGATCGTTCAAATAGGTGTCGTACGTGAGCTTCAGCTTCGGCATCGACAACAAATCGACCTTGCTCGAGCGGAAGGCGCCCGTGAGCGCAGCCCACTCGTTCGAGTCGAGCTCCGCGAGCAAATCGCGCGCAGCGATACCGTCGTTCGGCAGCACGATCACCATGGAAAAGGCCTCGCCGCCGTACGGAAGCTCGATGGCGGAATACGAAGCGCCGCCTGCCCGCCGCACTTCGACGTTCTGCATCGACATCATGTCGATGCTCACCACCGAACCGTCTTCACGTGTGAACATCTGGCGGCGCGTGTCGTTCGGATCGAACTGCATCGTCCAGGCGGCATCGAAATAGATCGCGTTCACGAGCAGCGCCGCAAGCACCGGATCGAGCGAATCGACGATACGCTCGATGTGTCCGCGCGTGCTCTGCTCGACCCACTCGTTGATCGCGGCAAGGGTCTCCGGATCGCTGAAGTCTCGCGCCTCCGCGCGAGCGTTGAACGCGTGGGCCACCGCATCGCGAAACGTGCTGCGGATCGGCACGCGTTCGTTCGCCCAGACCGCGTTCGCGATCTCGAAGCGCACCTGCGGATCCAGCCCCGTGAGCAGATCGATCAGATCACGGTACGAGCCGTTGATCTGCTCCTGACTGAGCGCATCGAAGCCGAGCGCCGAGCGGATCGCATCGAACGTCGCACCATCCGCGCCGTTCAGCGCCATTCCGAGCGCCATCGATGCGCTGAGCGGCGACAGAATGACGTTTGCGCGCCGATCCGCTGCCGCCACGCGCGCGGCAAGATCGAGCCCGAAGCGATTGGAGGCCGTGATGACGGTACGCTCGGTCGCCGACAACGTCCGCGGCAGCTCCGCGCGCCGTGCGGCCTCGCGCTCGGGTGTCGATGACGTCGGACGTGAAGAATCGCTGCAGCCAGCGACGAACGCAGCAGCGCAGCCGATGATCGCGACGACGTACGGACGAAACATGGCCCACCTCCACGTCTCCAATCGACGAGAGAGGATACGTCGGTCGGCGCGCTGCAGATGTTACGAATTTGCAGCGATTACTGCGTACGCTGAACGCGAGATCCGCTCCCCCCATGACGGACGACACCGAGGGCTTCAGGTGAGGAGCACGCGCGAGAACGTGTCGAAGTCCTTCGCGAGCCGCTCTTGCACACAGGCGTGCAGCATGACTCGATCGAGCGAGCTCCGCGGCTCGACGCTGAGACCGAAGAATGCGAGATCCGGATGAGCCGGATCGCTGCACCCGTCGACACGCACGACGGTGCCTTCCACCTGGATCTCGTGCGATTCATCGAGGATCGGCAGGCGCAAGCGAACGTCCATCTGATCCCCCATACCCAATCCCTGTTCCTTCCGCAGCGCCACACACATGCCCTCGGCCGACAGATCGACGACGAGCGCTTCGGTCGGCGTGCCGCGATCGATCGTGGCATCCAGGCAGACGCTCGCCCTCGGACGCTTGCGCACGTTGCGCATCTCGAGTGCGGTCGGCAACTCCACATGGAAGTAGGGAAACGGATCGAAGATGACGCGCTCGACGACTGCCGAGAAGCGTATCGCCGATAGGGCGTGGAACGTACGAAAGCGCCACGTTTGCCCCTCGTTGATGTTGAGGTAGTTGTGATCGCCGATCGACGGCACGGTCAAGAGCAATCCTCGGCGAGCGCCGATGCCGACGACCCAACTCGTGTGCGTCTCGCTGCGATCGTCTCGCGAGATCCGAAAACCGACGCGCGTGACATTGGCTAGCTTCGCTTGTTGCTGGCGAAAGGCGGCAA
>JAAYXG010000470.1 GCA_012516015.1 Lysobacteraceae bacterium
GTACATCAAGCGTACCGCTCGCAAGTGTCCGCCGACGTCTATGCTCATGCGCGTTCACCGCAAGGAGGGGGGGTTGTTTAGGATAATTGACAGCTGGGGCGCCGACTAGCTTATCCGACTCGATCTGTTTCGCAGGCCTGTTTATTTTCTTATTATGCCTCTCCCCTCCAACGAGACTCAGCCATGGATCCCCTCAGCCGCCAGGCGCTCGAAGCCTTCTGGATGCCCTTTACCGCGAACCGGCAATTCAAGTCGAGCCCGCGGCTGTTCACGCGCGCGGAGGGCATGTATTACTGGAACCATGACGGGCGGCGCATTCTCGATGGCGCGGCCGGACTCTGGTGCGTGAACGCGGGTCACAATCGCCCGGAAATCACCGATGCGGTCGCGCGTCAGTTGGCGACGCTGGACTATGCGCCGACGTTCCAGATGGGCCATCCGCTTGCGTTCGAGTTCGCGAATCGTCTGGTCGAGCTCGCGCCGGGCGATCTGAACCACGTCTTCTTCGCGAACTCCGGATCCGAATCCGTCGATACCGCGCTCAAGATCGCGCTTGCCTACCACCGCGTGCGCGGCGATGCATCGCGCCAACGACTCATCGGCCGCGAGAAGGGCTATCACGGCGTCGGCTTCGGCGGCATTTCCGTCGGCGGGATGGTGAACAACCGCAAGTTCTTCGGCAGCCTGCTACCCGGCGTCGATCATCTGCGCCACACGCTCGACCACGAGCACAATGCGTTCTCGCGGGGCCTGCCCGAGTGGGGCGCCCATCTCGCAGACGATCTCGAGAGACTGGTCGCATTGCACGATGCCTCCACGATCGCCGCCGTGATCGTCGAACCCGTGCAAGGCTCGGCCGGCGTGATCCTGCCGCCGAAAGGTTACCTGCAGCGCCTGCGCGCGATTTGCGACCGGCATGGGATCCTGCTCATCTTCGACGAAGTCATCACGGGTTTCGGGCGGCTCGGCACACCGTTCGGTGCGCACTACTTCGATGTGCTGCCCGACATCATCACTTCGGCGAAGGGATTGACGAACGGCGCGATCCCGATGGGCGCGGTATTCGTGCGTCAGCACATCTACGATGCCTTCATGCAGGGACCGGAGGGCGCCATCGAGCTCTTCCACGGCTACACGTACTCCGCGCATCCGGTCGCGTGCGCCGCCGGTCTCGCCGCGCTCGATATCTATGAACGTGAGCAGTTGCTGACGCGCGCCGCCTCGCTCAGCGACGAATGGGAACGAGTCGTCCATACGCTGCGCGACGCCCCGCACGTCATCGACATTCGCAACATCGGTCTCGTCGCCGCAATCGAGCTCGAGCCACGCAAAGACGCCGCCGGAGCGCGAGCGTACGAGGCGCTGACGAAGTGCTTCGAGCGAGGTGTGCTCGTGCGTGTCACGGGTGACACCATCGCCTTGTCTCCGCCGCTCATCATCGAGCGCGAGCAAATTGCGGAAATCGTAGACACGCTCGCGGAAGTGCTGCGCACGATCAATTGAGCACTTGGGAGGGGGCGCGCCACAAAGTGTGGTCACTCTTTATTCTGCGCCCATAAGAGAGCCTCGACGTCAGCCGAGGCTCTTGTTCGGTCGAACGATTCGCGACGAATCAGTCGGAACCCCACGGGAAGCTCGTGGCGACCGTGAACACGACGCGTCCTTCGGAGTTGCCCACACTGGTGCTGCTGAAGAGCGGATCGCGCCGACTGAGATCCGTATCGATCCAAGCGAGGCTCAGATCGAAATTGCCGAGCGTGTAGCCGAAGCCGATGGAGTAATCCACATACTGCGTGTCCCGCAAGTCCGAACCGTCTTGGTCCTCGCTCACGTCGATGTTCTCGAAGCCGTCGCCGAAGCTGTAGCCCACGCTCGCATTGAACGAGAAGCCGTTCGCGAACGGCACCGAGACGCCCGCGCTGACATACATCGCGTCGTCGCCTTGATTCAACCAATCGTTGGAGTAGTACAAGCCGCCGGAAAAGATGCCGTAGCTCAGCAGACCGTAGATCTCGGGGTAGTTGTAATCGGACTCGTCGGGATAGGTGTAATAGGTGATGCCGACGTCCCAACCCAGTCCCGCTTCCGTCTCGCCCGCGAAGCCCGTATAGAAGTCGACCTCGACGTTCGCGGGATCGCCTGGACCGAAGTCCACGTTGCTGCCCCAAGCACCGATGTACCAGCCGCCTTCATGGGCGTAGTCGAGACTGGCCTGAAGCGCGGGATCCTCAGCGGTTTGGGTGATGCCACGGAATACGTAATCGTTCGTTGCTGTCACCGAGGCGGATATTTCGGCATTCGCTGCACCGACGAAGCCCAACATGCCTAAGGCAGCCAGGACCCTAACGTTTTGCATAGGTCTCCCCTTGTGGTGAGAAAAGGACATGCGCCCCAGGCGCAAC
>JAAYXG010000049.1 GCA_012516015.1 Lysobacteraceae bacterium
CTGGAGCACGCCGTCCTTATTGCCGATGATGGCGTAGATTCGATCGCCCATTCGTCCGAGGCAGAAGCCGTACGGCTCGCCGATGTCGGTCGCAATGAAACCGTAGCGCTCCACGGACAAGGTCTCCGGGTCCAACAAATAGGCGCGAATGCCGAACTGCCGACGATCGCTTGCCGCGACGAGCACGCGCGCTCTTCCATCGACGGCGAACCCGTCGCGCAGGTCCACGTTGTTCAACGGTCCGTCGGGAAAGAATGCGCGAACGCTGCCGTCGAGATCGTGTACGTACAGTCCGTCGGACTTGTCCGTGCCGAACAAGAGCGCGCGCGAGACATCGCGCGTGTCGGCCCACAGCGCGGGATCATCCGCATCGACCGCCGCATCCGTCGTGACGAACGTTTCGGCGACGGCGCGTACCGGCTTCGGCGGATCGCCCGCGGCATCGTGGCCATGCCTCGATACGCCACAGCCGATCTGCACCATCGCAACCGCGACGACTCCGATGCGCGCAAGCCGCGCGCGAGATGTCATTCTCGACATGAGGTCTCTTTGTGTATCGTTTGCTGGCGGACGGTCTTGGCAGCCAGTTGCCGCGTTGGCGTCATGATCCTTAGAAGCTCATTCGGAAGCCCATCTTGCCCGTCCAGGAATATTCCTCGTATTGCAGGAGGCGTTTACGCCCGGCTCCGGGCTGATACGCGACATAGGGCTCGTCGCCCAAGTTGACGAATTCGGCAAAGAGTTGGAACTGCTCCGTAAGGCGGTACTTCGCGCTGAAGTCGTATTGGATGTGATCTTCGACGTAGCGATCTTCCTCGCGCGACGGTCCCAACTCGTCCAGATAAGTGTCCCGATAGGCAGCGGTTGCTCGCAAGCTGAGCGGCCCCTTTTCATAGCCCAACATGAAGTTGAACGTGTTCTTCGCCGCCGCAGGTAGCGGAATCTTGTAGCCGCTCACGCTGCCCTCGGAATCGGTGTAGGTGTAGTTGAGGCCGACGAGAAATCCGTCGAGCGGCGCAGGCAGGAAATCGAGCGCCTGCTGATAATTGAGCTCGAGGCCGCGTACCTCGGCTTCGTCGCCGTTGATCGGAATCAGCGCCTCATCCGCGTAGATCCCATTGAACGTGATCCCCTCGAATTCGGCATCGACGATGAAGTTGTCGATGCTCTTGTAGAACACGCCCGCCTGCAGCACGCCGTTGCCGTCGAAATACCACTCCGCCGAGAGATCGAGGTTCCACGCTTCGTAAGGTTTCAGCTGCGGATTGCCGAACTCGCCTTCGCGCTCGCCATCGTCGTCTTGCTCGATCAAAAAGCGCGGCGCGAGCTGGCCGATATTCGGTCGCACGAGGCTGCGATAAACGCCGGCGCGCAGCAGCACGTCGCCCTCCGTCTGATAGCGCACGTTGAGGCTCGGCAGAACGTCCGTGTAGTCGCGGTCGAAGCGGGCCCCACTCACATACACCGTATCCTCATCGACTGTAACGCCGTCGTATTCCCCCCCTTCCTCGATGAGCTCGACGACATTGCCGGCGATATCATTGTGCGTCCGCTCGATGCGCGCGCCGCCGACCAAACGCAAGCCGCCGCGCTCGTAGCGTCCCAGGGCATAGCCCGCGTAGATATCTTCCTCTACCGCGTAGTCCGCCACCGACGACTCGAAGCGGGTATCGAGGGCGTTCAGCTCGAACGACTGCCGATTCTCCACGAAGAACCGTCGCATCATCGGACCGCTCGGAACGGCACCGATCTCGAGAAGCCCATACGATGGCGTTGCGAGCACGTCGGCAAGCGTGAGCTCGCCGTCGAATCCATCGTAGATATCGACTTGTAGATCGTACGTCTTCTCTCGCTCGCGCGCTTTCGCACCGACCTGCAAGGTGAGCAGGCCTTCGTTGAGACTCACGTCGCGCGCGATGTCGAACCGCGCGGCAAACTCCTCGTCCTCCGAAAGACTCAAGCTCGTACGCTCGATCTCATCGAACGCGAATGCAGTCGGATCGTTGAACGCGCGCTGCGGATCAGCATTGACTGCGTAGCGAGGTAAGACCATCTCGGAGTAATCGAAGGTTATTTCGAATGCGTCGGGACCTTCGAACTCGCGTTGAAACTCGACCGGGTCGAGCGATCCCGCTTCGCGCTCGCGCGCCTTCGACCACGCTGCGTTATAGCGCAAAGTCCACGGCCCTACGAACGTGTCGCCGCCGACATTGAGTGAGCTGATCGTCTGCTCCTCGTAGCGATCCTTGATGTCGCGCACCAATTGGATTTCGCCGTCTTCGGCGGAGAAGTGTGCGGTATCGGCGGTCCCGCTGCGCGGCGCCTCATCCATCTCGAACGCGAGACGGCCGCGATACTCCTGATCCTCGAACCGGCTGCGAAGAAAACGCGCGTACAACGTCGTCGAATCGCTCGCCCGAAAATCCAAGGAGAGCGAGCCTCCGAGCCGCGTACGCTCGACGTCGTAGTCGCGATACTCCACCGTATCGGCGTACGCGATGCCGTCGTGCTCGTCCCACCCTTCCATCTCGATGTTGTCGGTCGAGAATTCGCGCCGGTAATAGGCAATGCCGCCGGCGATCCCGA
>JAAYXG010000471.1 GCA_012516015.1 Lysobacteraceae bacterium
GTTTTTGTTTTTGCGTTTCTTTGTGTTCTTTGTGGTCACTCCCGACCTCTTGGCACTCATAGATGAATCGTCGGCACGACTCTCTTGCCTCGCCCTGAGCGATTGTTTTTCGCGATCCCAGGTCCATTAGGAACGAAGCATCGCGCGGGCGACGCGATTGCTAACCGGACTGTTGAACGCCGGATACGCCGGCAAGGGGTATGTCTTGATTACCGAACTCGACGTTAGCGGCTTCGATGCCGCGCTGAAAGAAACCGATCAACCCGTGCTCGTCGATTTCTGGGCACCGTGGTGCGGTCCCTGCCGCGTGCAATTGCCGATCCTGGAACGGCTCGCATCGGACGCCCGAGACGAGTATCGTGTCTTCAAAGTCAACGTCGACGATAACGACCAGCTGGCGGCTCGCCTCGGCATCACTTCGATCCCGACGCTGCTACTGTTTCGCAAAGGCGAGCTCGTGCGTCGACTGACGGGCCTGCAGCAAGAAGGTACCTTGCGCGAGGAATTGCAGACAGCGAGAGGATCCATCGATGCAACTACGAACGTCTTCGCAAAAGCCGGCGCCTGAACGATCGGCCAGCGGCCACGACTTGCGCCCGCTCAGTGAAGCCGAGCGTGCCAAGCTCGCGGCCGACCTGACGCCCGAAGAACGGCGGGTCATTCTGCACCAAGGCACGGAGCCCCCGTTCTGCGGGACGCTGCTGAACAACAAGCAGGCGGGCATGTACGTGTGCCGGCTCTGCAATCTGCCGCTGTTCAAAGCCAATGCGAAGTTCGAATCGGGCACGGGCTGGCCGAGCTTTTACGAACCCTACGACAAAGATCACATCGCCGAGCTGATCGACGAAAGTCACGGCATGATCCGAGTCGAGATTCGCTGTCGACGCTGCGACGGACACTTGGGACACGTGTTCGACGACGGTCCGCCGCCGACATATAAGCGCTACTGCTTGAATTCCGTGTCCATGCGGTTCGTCGCCGACGAACCCAAGTGACTCGTGATCCGTGACTAGCGGGTAGCAAGAAGCCGCTCTGACTAGTCACGAATCACGGATCACTTCGCCTATCTACGTCTGTCCCGCAATTGGCGCCGGTGCGAGTACGAGCGTAGAGTCGAGCCGATGACCGGTCCGCTCCCAGGAACGATCCCCGCGAGGCACGGCGGAGGGGCGCATGGCAGCTCAACAGGGTAGCTCAAGCGATGTCAGGTCGGCGTAGCTCGAGGAAGCTCGATTGGAGCTTGCGCGCTTGCACGCAGGCGCGGGTCAATCGCTTCGCCAAGTATGGATCAAGCTCGCCGAAATCGCCTCGCAGGCGCTGCGCGTGGAGCGAGTCGGATGCTGGATACTCGTTGACGACGGGCGCGCACTTCGCTGCCGTTACCTTTCGCAGCAGTCCGACCATCAGTTGTTCCAGGGCGCCGTTCTGAGACGCCAGGATTTCCCCACGTACTTCGCCGCGATGAGCGAGCATCGCGCGATCGTCGCCGAAGACGCGCTCCGCTCGTCGCTCACTTCCGAGCTGCACGATGCTTATCTGCAGCCGCTCGGCATCACGTCCATGCTCGACGCCCCGATCTATTTCGAAGGGCGTGTCGTCGGCGTCGTTTGTCACGAGCACATCGGCGAACCGCGCACCTGGTCGGAGGCGGAATGCGCGTTCGCGGGCGCGGTCGCGGACAACATCGCGCGTCTGTACGGCGAGCACGAGCGCCGCCATGCCGAGACTGTGCTCGCGGCGTACCAGCGGCATTTGATGGAGCTGAGTCGCATGGAAGCCGTCGGGCGTATGGCGGCCGGCATCGCTCACGATTTCCGCGGCATCATCGGCGCGGCTCTCGGCTTCGCGGAGCTGATCCGCCGCGTTCCCGAGCTGCCGCCTCAGGCCGACAAACATGCGCAACGAATTATCGAGGCGCTCGAGCGCGGCAGGAAGCTCACGCAGCAGGTCATGAGCTTCGGCAAGGATGATCCCGTCTCGCCGCGCGTGCTGGATCCGGCCGTCGTCGTCACGAACTTGGCAAAGATGTTGACGGCGCTGCTCGGCCGCGACGTGCAACTCGACCTGCGGCTCGAGCAAGGTACGAGCCGCATCTTCATGGATCAAACGCAGCTCGAGCGAGCGCTGCTCAATCTCGTGCTGAATGCGAGAGATGCGATGCCGAATGGCGGCGAGCTGACGGTTGAGCTTGCCGACACGCAGGTCGACGACGATGAAGGAGATCGAACGACGTTCGTGACGATCAAAATCTCCGATACGGGCTGCGGCATGGATGCGGACACGCGCGGCAATGCGACGCGGCCGTTCTTCACGACGAAGGGCGAAAACGGCACCGGTCTGGGACTTGCGATCGTGGATCAGATCGTCACGCGCGCGGGCGGCCACGTTGCCATCGACAGCGAGCCCGGCAGAGGCACGACGGTGCGCATGTTCCTACCGCGAATCGCCGCGTCCGCTTAGCGCCAAGTCAAGATCGAGAATGACTCTCGCCAAGCACGCCAAGCTCGCTAAGGTCAGAAAAAGAAGATTCTCTAGCGGAGACGCATCAGAGGCGACAACTATCCTGACAGCGGGGGCTCCGCGTCTCTACGAGAGTATTTCTTCCGATTCTTAACCTTCGGCGCACTGCTGTCCGGGGAAAATCACGGACACAACAATTGGCGCGAAGGATCGCGAACAACCGCGCGCTTTGAGTTTCGCGACACTCAACAACATTGTCGTCCCGGCGTAGGCCGGGATCCAGGCAGAAACGCGGCGCGCCATGCGCGCATATGCCTGGACTCCGGCCTCCGCCGGAGCGACGAATGTGGGTATCCAATTTTCCCCGGACAGCAGTGTACCTTTGCGAGCTTGGCGTGCTTGGCGAGAGTCACTCTTCTCTTCCCTCACCGATCGCCGGATCGTCCTCTGCGACGGTGTAGTCCGGGAATGCCTCTCGGAACGCCTTCCACTCTCGATCCGCGTCTTCGGTCTTGCCCGCCGCGCGCAGCTCACGGATTTCACGCAGCCATTCCTCCGGATCGACGTGCCGTGCTCGCGCGTGCTGCTCCTCGGTGGCGAAGCCTGAGCTCTCCACGCTCGGGGGCGTCGATGCCGACGAGGGAAGCGGCATCTCCATCGGCGCAGCAGGGGGTACGAACGCTGGACGAGTTGGCGCGTGCGCGACCGTTTGTACGGGCCGATCGCTGCGCTCGTCGGCTCTCCTCTCCCGAGCTCGCTCCGCGCGTGAATCGGCCGCTGCGCTGCGCTCCGCTTCAGCCGCTGTGCGCTTTGCGAACGCATCGATCGGCGGCGGTGGCGCGACCGCTCGTTCCGCGACTCGCCGCTGCATGCGTTCGCGTAATACGTTCGTCTCCTGTTCGCGTGCCGCCGTGCTCGAATCCGGTTCCTCGCGTGCAGGCATCGGCGCGGCATGAAGCTCGACGGGTTGCGGCTCGACACTCGACTCCGCTGCTTGCTTCGGTGCCTCAGGAGAGGCAGATGACGCGTCCTGTGCGGGTTCGGCGTAGCTTGGGCCTCGCACCAGCGTCTGCTCGTGCTGTCCGCTTTCCATGACGATCGACAACGCGAGCACCGCGGACGCCGCCAATCCGACCGGAATGCTCCAGCGTTGCCACGCGCGCCGCTTGTGTACGGCAGGCGAACGCACCGCCTGCTCGGCACGCGCGAGAACCTCACGATCGATGTCAGCCGGAACCTCGTCGGATTCGAGCGCCTGATATTGTCGCGACACAGGCGAACCTCGCTTCAGGTACTCCTCGAACGTTTTGTCGTCGATCTGCTCGTTCACGTTCGTGCACCTGCGGGTTGATGATGGCCGAGCGCGGCGCGGAGCTTCGCGACGGCATAGCGCAAGCGGCTCTTCGCCGTCTCCATCGCGACGCCGGTGACCGTGCCGATCTCCTCGAGACTCAGACCGCTTTCCTCGTACAGCACGAACACGTCCCGCTGCTCCGGCGGTAGCGCGTCGAGCGCGCGCCTGAAGTCGGCGCGCAACTGAACTTCGGAAGCGACGCTCTCGGGACGATCGTGATCTCGCCCCGGCAGCTCCTCCGCCACTTCATCCACGTTCTGCGTCGCGCGTTCGTGCACGCGAGCGGCGCGGCGAAAATGATCCATCGCGCAGTTGTGCGCGATCCGATAGAGAAACGTCGTGAACTGCGCGCGCACTTCGTATCGCTCTCGACTCGCGATCAGCTTGCCCCACACCTCCTGAAAGAGATCGTTCGCGACCTCCTTGTCCTTGCACGTGCGCAGAAGGTAACGATAGAGCGATCCCTTGTGGCGCGCGTACAAGATCTCGAACGCCTGCACGTCGCCGTTTCGATAACGCAACATCAACGCCGCATCGTCGGCGACATCGGCAAGCGTCGCGCCCGCGCCGCTAGCGGGTGCGAGCCCGATGTCTGCGACATTGGCGGCGCGCGTCGGCGTTGAGGAGAGCTTCATTTCCTAAGGGTTCGGGGCTCGGGGCCTGGGTTCGGGTCAGGATAGGGGAGTGAAGCGTTCTTCGGAGCCTGCGCTGAGCCTTTGGCCCCGGCGGAAGCCGATTCTAGCCCACACCCGAGGCCCCAAGCCCCACGCTCCCTATTCTGCGACGCGCCCGACTTGCTGCGCACCCTCGCCGCCGAGCGCTTGCGCGAGCTTCACGAGCGACACGAATTCGCGGCGATAGCCGTCGCGATCCTTGACCAGCCCCGCCTGGGCAAGCGCCTCGACGTCGTCGTAGCCGAACGATTCCACGTACTTTCCGCCGCGCAGGAGCTGACCGAACGCCGCCACGCTGACTGCGAAACGAAAGTCCGGCGAAGCATGCGCGAGATCCGGGACGGCTCCTTTCGCGATCGGATACTCGAGCAATTTGCTCGACGTCGTCTCGGGCAGCTTGTAGCGCAAGCGCACGTATGCGAGCTCCTGATGTTTGGAGATCGATGCGCCGGGGCGCGATCCGTATCGGAGCGGATCGACTCGCCCTTTCCCGCCCGTCGGGACAATCTCGTAGAGCGCCGTCACGCGATGCCCGGCGCCGATGTCGCCCGCATCCACTTTGTCGTTATTGAAGTCCTCGCGCGCGAGCATGCGATTCTCGTAACCGATGAGCCGATACTCGAGCACCTCGGCCGGATTGAACTCGACCTGGATCTTCACGTCCTGCGCGATCGTCATGAGCGTCGAAGACAACTCGGAGACGAGCACTTTGCGCGCTTCCGAAAGCGTGTCGATGTACGCGTAGTTGCCGTTGCCCGCGTCCGCGAGCCGCTCGAGCAGTCGATCGTTGTAGTTGCCGGTGCCGAAACCCAACGTCGTGAGCGCGATTCCGGAGGCGCGCTCGCGCTCGGCGATATCGAGCAGCGCCTCGAAGTCGACGACGCCGACGTTGAAATCGCCGTCGGTCGCGAGCACGACGCGATTGATCCCGCCATCGATCTGGCCTTCGCGCGCGAGCTCGTACGCCTGTTGAATTCCCGCGGCACCGTTCGTCGAGCCGCCCGCCTCCAGCCGATCGATCGCACTGAGGATCTTGCGCTTCTCGCTGCCTCGCGTCGGCTCGAGGACGACACCGGACGAGCCGGCGTAGACAACGAGCGAAACGCGATCGCGTTCGGTGAGCTGGTTCGTCAGAAGTCGAAAGGCGTTCTTGAGCAGCGGCAACTTGTCGGGCGACTGCATGGAGCCCGAGACATCGATCAGGAACACGAGATTCGCCGCCGGCCGCTCCGCCGCCGACACCTCGAATCCTTTGATGCCGATTCGAAGCAGAATCGCCTCGCTGTTCCACGGCGCCGAAGCCAGCTCGGTCGTGACGCTGAAAGGCGTATCCCGCGTCGCTGGCGGCGCATAGTCGTAGTCGAAGTAGTTGATGAGCTCCTCCACGCGCACCGCGTCTTGCGGCGGCAGTTGTCCCGCGTTCAAGAAGCGACGCACGTTCGCATATGCGCCGGTGTCGACATCGATCGAGAACGTCGAAACGGGATGCTCGGCCGCGAGCTTGACCGGATTGTCGTCGAGGTGCTGGTAGCGTTCGGTGTTTGCCTGCGGCGGCAACACCGACGGGCAGCATGGACCGATGAAGGGCGCGGGCACCGGATGGGCCGTCCGAGTCGCGATCGATGTTTCGCGCTCGGCTCGATGGGTAGCCGCCATGCGGCGATGAAGCGCGGCATCCCGGATCGCCTCCTCGCGAGCGAGCGCATCTCGTTCCTTGGACGCTTTGACCTCTGCCGACGGCGGCGATGGGTCCGCCTGCTGCGTTTCGCGCGGCGCGGCACACGCCGCCAGCACGGCCGCCGCCACGAGTACCGATCCACGAGACGTCTTGTTCATTCGTATCTCCCGTCCACCGCGCGATGAGCGCTTGTTGAAGGGATAAACGGGACATTCGGCGAATCGGGTTAATGCTCGGTCGACGGTTGACAGTTGACGGACAGAGGAGTTGGTTCCCTCCCCTGCAGCGGGAGGGATAGCGTGAGGGCAACCTAGAGCCGAGGGCGACAACGACAGCTCTTCTACCTTGGTGCCCAGAGGTACTCATCGAGCGATCGTGCTTCCTCCGGCCAGCCGTACTTGCGCAGGTCGACCCGCCCGCCGACGAACACGATGCCTTCCGCTTCGAGCTTGCGCCGTTGCAGCAGATAGGCGTCGCTCCCTTCCGGAAAGGAGATGCGGCCGCTCGAGTTGATGACGCGAAACCAAGGAACGTTCTTCACGCTCGTCGTGCGCAACACCGCACCGACGAGCCGTGCGCGCCGAGGTAATCGCGCGAGCTGCGCGACGCCGCCGTACGTACACACGCGCCCGCGTGGAATGCGCTTCACGGCTTCGAGTATTCGCACCTCCGCCGCCGAAGATGAGCGGAGGGGGAGAGATTGCTTTTTCATACTACGGGCATGGGGCTTGGGGCCTGGGGCTTGGGTCGGAAGTGAAAACGAAGAAGGGCTTGGGGCGTGGGCTTGGGCCGGAGTGAGAACGAAGAAGGGCTTGGGGTGCCCTTCCTCAACTATCTTACTTCCGACCCAAGTCCCAGGCCCCAAGCCCCACGCCCTTAGGTCGCCCCAGGCCCCAAGCCCCAAGCCCTTAGGTCGCCCGCTTCTAACCCATGCCCCATGCCCCACGCCCCATGCCCCATGCCCCATGCCCCGACTAAATCGGAATCCGATCGTGCACCGTCTCTTGCGCGCGATCCGCGCGATCCGGATTGCGGCGTCGCTCGCCGCCCGTGAGCGCGATGCCGAGCGACGCGACGAACGGGAGAACGCGTTCGAGAAAATCGCCGGGCGAGTCCGGTAGAAGATGAAATATCAGCGTCAGGCTGAAACCCGACCACATGGCTCCGAGCATCGAACCGGGGCGAAGGCGCTTACCGCTCAGGCGAACGAGCAATATGGGACCGAATGCGGCGCCGAGTGCGAGGAACGGCAGCAAGCCATGCCGGCTCAGGTCGAGCGGTACGAGTAACGCGAGCAACACCGATGCGACCGCGGCGAGCGCGAGCGCGAATCGGGCCCAACCGGATGAAAGCAGCGCGGCAGGGCGACGAAGATCGACCGCGCACTGCGATGCGATCGCCAGCAGCGGACTCGCGATACTGAGCATGAGTGCAGTGAAGAGCGCGACGACGAACACGGCGGCGATGCCGGGCGGAAGCAAACGCGTCGCGAGCGCATACAGCACCTGCTCGGGGTGTTGAAGCCCGTCGTACAGCACTCGCGCACACCAACCGCTCAACAGCGCCGCTGCGAGCAACACGGCGCTCGCCAAGGGTGCGATCCAGCGCAGCGCGAGCAAGCTGCGGCCTTCGCGAACCGCCATGAGACGCACCATCGCATGCGGTTGCCCGAGGATGGCGCTGCCGAGCCCGAGCGCGCCGCCGGCAAGCGCGAGCGCGACAACACCGCTCTTGCCCGCAAACCAATCGGTCATCGTCGGACCGAGCACGATGAGACCGCTCGTCAGGCCATCCCATCCGCCAAGCGCCACGATCGCAGGTAGCGGCAGCAGCAGAATCGTGAAGCCCATTGCGACCGTCAGCATCGCGTCGAAGAGGCTGGCGGCACGTATTCCTCCCGCGAGCACGCAGCCGGCGATGACACCGACACTCAGCATCGCCGTCACGACGATCGAGTTGCCCGCATCCTCATGCAGAAAATAGGCAGCCGCTCTCACGATCCCTCCGACCTGCAGCAACAACAGAAGAATCGCGATCGCGGCCGCGGATCGTGCGATCGTCGGCTGCAGCCGGTCGCCGGCATCCGCGCTGATGAACTGCGTCAATGTCACGGCATCTTGCGCCGCCGACATCGTGCGCAGGCGCGGCGCGACGTAACTCATGCTCAAGAGCGTGCCGAGGAGGAAACCTCCCGCGACCCACATCGCGGAGAGTCCCGAGACAAACGCGGCGCTCGTCACGAGGACGAGCGTCCAAGCACTCGTCGCGTTGCCGATGTAGCCGAACGCGGCGAGCTTCGCACCGAGGCGCCGATTGGCGATCAGCCAATCCGCTGCGTGATGCGTTCGTCGCGAAGACCACGCCGCCGCGAAGACGGTAGCGACGATGATCGCGATCAGCATGAGCTGAATTGCCGAGCTTCTCGTCATGGCCTCGACAATCCCGATGCCGTTCGGCGCAGATTCTCGCGTGCGGTCTCGAGCGCGCGGCACATGCTCCGCGCGCCGGTCACGAGTCGAGGCGTGGCGCGCGCGAGCTCGTCGGATGGGAGCGTGAAAACATTGCGCGCACGCACGGCAGTGAGCGTCTCCCATCGACGCCAGTGTGCCATCGCATCCGTGACCGAGCTGTCGGTGGAGACGATCGCGTCCGGATTCGCAGCGATCACTGCTTCGATGCCGATCGTAGGTGCAAGATCGCGCAGCGCTGCAAACACGTTCGTTCCTCCGCACAGCGCGGCGATCTCGCTGATGATGTGATTGCCGTTGACCGTGTAGAGCGGCCGATCGTTGATCTGCACGAACACGGAAACCGGCTTCCTATCGCGGTACTCCTCGCGCAAACGCGCGATTTGCGATTCGAATCGTTTCGCTGCAGCGTCGGCGGCGCTTCGGGTACCGGCAAGCTCGCCGAGATGCCGCAGCGCCGCGGAGACCTCAGCAAGCGTCTGCGTCGAGACGATCTCCACGTTCAATCCGAGCGCGCGCAACCGCTCGATCGTCGCTGCCGGCGTACCGCTCTCCCACGCCAGGACGAAATCGGGTCGAAGCTCGAGCACACGCTCGAGATCCACTCGAAACGCATCGCCGATACGGGGAATCGCACGCGCCGCTTGCGGATAGTCGCTGTACTCGACCGTTGCCACGATGCGATCGCCCGCCCCCGCCGCAAACGCAAGCTCGGTGAGGCTTGGTGCGAGACTCACGATGCGTACCTGCGCGCGCTCGGCAGCGACGGAGATCGTCGCGAGCGAACACAGCATCAACCAGGCCAGCGTGCGCAACATCAGGCGAACCGTTCCCGCGTCGCTCGCAGCATCGCTCGCAGCCGCGGCCAATCGAACGCGGGGCCGGGATCGGTCTTTCTGCCGGGCGCGACGTCGCTGTGACCCGCGACGCGATCGAGCGACAAAGAGGGATACGCGGCGCAGAGCGCGACGATGACATCGACGAGCCGGCGATACTGTGCCGGTTCGTAGCCGTGCTCGTCCGTCCCCTCGAGCTCGATGCCGATCGAGAAATCGTTGCAGCGATCGCGCCCGCAGTAACTCGACTCGCCCGCATGCCACGCACGCCGATGAAACGGCACGTACTGGACGAGCTCGCCGTCGCGGCGAATCAGGACGTGTGACGACACCTTCAATCCCGCGATCTGTGCGAAGTAGGGATGCGCATCGTTCGGCAATGCGTTCGTGAACAATCGATCGATCCAAGGGCCGCCGTATTCGCCCGGCGGCAAGCTGATGCCGTGGACGATGATGAGCTCCGGCACGCTCCCTTCGGGCCGCGCGTCGTGGTTGGGCGACGGGACGAAGCGGGCTCCCGCCAGTAACCCCGCTTCCGTGTCGATCGTCAATCGGCCTGCACTCATTTGAACCATCATGCCACGCGAAAGTGACGGGTGACGAGTGACGCGTGACGAGGACCCGCGAAGTGCGCGGTAGCAACTGGATTTTGTTTTTCTGACGTCTACACGCCTACACTCTACACGTCTGCACGCCTTGTAAGCCGCATGCGTCTCAATCGAATCTTCTGCCCCGGTCCGCTCGACGAAGGTACCGAAGCCGCACTCCCTCCCGCAGGCGCCTATCACGTGGCGCGCGTATTGCGAATGCGCGAAGGCGCACCGCTCGTCGTTTTCGACGGCACCGGGGGCGAATATCGCGCCGAGATCATCCGTATCCAAGGCGACGCTGTGACGGTCAAGCTCGGCGCTCACACGCCGGGCATCGCGGAATCGCCTCTCAAGCTCACGCTCGTGCAGGGCGTCTCGCGCGGCGAACGCATGGATTGGACACTGCAAAAAGCCACCGAGCTCGGCGTGAACGCGATCGCGCCCGTGCTCACCGCGCGCAGCGTCGTCAGATTGGACGAGAAGCAAGCGGCGAAGAAGCAACAGCATTGGAACGCCATCGTGATCGGCGCGTGCGAACAGTGCGGTCGAACCCGCGTCCCGAACGTCAGCACGCCGACCACTTTGCGCAACTATCTTGGTTCGGTAAAAAAAGAGGGGCTGCGACTCGTGCTGAGTCCGGCTGCACCGGGCTCGCTCGCAGGCCTCACCAGCCTGCCGGCGAAAGTCGAGCTGCTGATTGGCCCTGAAGGCGGCCTCGACGACGATGAGCTCGCCGCCGCGCGCGCCGCCGGCTTCACGCCAGTGCGCCTCGGCCCGCGCATCCTGCGCACCGAGACCGCCGCGGTCGTCGCACTGAGCGTGTTGCAGGCGCTGTGGGGCGACCTTCAATGAAGCGGATAGGGGGTAGGGGGTAGGGGGTAGTCAGAGTGCACGCATGCCCTCTTCTTCTGACTATCCCCTACCCCCTAATCACTATCCCCTTCCTTTATGCTGCGCGCGTTTCCTCGCTGATCATCTCTTCAAGATGGTCGAAGTCTGGGATCAGCGGTGACTCGTTGAGCATGCGCACTTGGCAGAGGATCGGCCCACGCTCGGGAAACGTGCGACTCGGGTCGGACTTCACGACATCGGCATTCACTCGCACGAGCTGTGGGAAGCCCTGCGTGATCACACCGAAGTAGCCGCCCGTGATGTGATTCCCCAACGCGACGAAGATGACGATGCGCGTGCGCGTACCGGGCGTCGGCAACGACTGCCCGCAAGCGGCTTCGAACGAGATCACAGGCACGGCGCGTCCGCTCCAATGAATGGTCCCCAGATACCACGGCGGCGTGCCTTCCATCTTCTCCGGCGCCTGCCACGTGATGACCTCCGCCACGCAGGCACGCGGCACGATCAGCCGCTCTTGCGCAAGCGGAATCAGCAGACTGTAGAGCTCGTGGGCGGGGATGTCGCTCATGGCTGGGCTCGGGGCTAGGGGCCAGGGGCTCGGGTTAGAAAGAGAAACGCGATCCGCTCGCGCGGCTTGCGCTGTGCTTGACGCTGCATGGTTTGGCCCAAGCCCCATGCCCCAAGCCCCGCGCCCTTCATAGCGCCCTCCTCCTTCTCGCCTCGACCAGCGGCTCGATCGCATCGAGGAGTTGGTTCTCCTGATACGGCTTGCCGAGGTAGTCGTTGACGCCGATCTCGATCGCGCGGGCGCGGTGCTTCTCGCCGACGCGCGAGGTGATCATCACGATCGGAATGTCTGCGAGGCGCGCATCCGCGCGCACGTGCGTCGCGAGCTCGTAGCCGTCCATGCGCGGCATCTCGATATCGAGCAGAATGATGTCGGGCAGATGCTCTTGCAGAATCGACAGTGCATCGACGCCGTCCTTCGCCGTCATGACGCGCATGCCGTTGCGCTCGAGCAGTCGCTGCGTGACACGACGGACTGTGATCGAGTCGTCGACGACGAGCGCGAACGTGCGTCTGTCTTCCTTCGGCGCCTGCGTGTCGATCGCGTGCCTGCGCCAATCGGAGCGTACGAGCGTCGCCATATCCAAGATGATGACGATGCGCCCGTCGCCCAGGATCGTCGCGCCCGCGATGCCGCGAATCGTCGCGATCTGCGGGCCGACCGACTTCACAACCATCTCGCGGCTGCCGA
>JAAYXG010000050.1 GCA_012516015.1 Lysobacteraceae bacterium
CGTTGCGGTCGGGACGGCCCAACCCGCGCGCAGCGCGGGTTCGGTGTTGAGGCTCGCGTAGATGAGCGCCGGAACGGCGACTCCGCCGAGCGCCGCGATCATCGGCAGTGCCGCGAGCCGCACGCTCGAAAGTGCGCCTTCGTACATCTCGCGGCGGATCTCGAGACCGACGACCAAGAAGAAGATCGTCATCAAGCCGTCGTTGACCCAGAAGTGCAGCGGCTGGGAAACGGTGAGGCTCCCGAAGCCGAACGTCACAGGCGCATGCCAGAAGTGAACGTAGGAGTCGCCCGCCGTGTTCGCCCACACGAGCGCCGCGGCGGCCGTCACGAGCAGCACGATGCCGCTCACCGCTTGGATGTGTAGGAAACGTTCGAACGCGTTGAAGACTTTTTCCGCAACCGCTTGAGCAAGCGGCAACGGCACTTCGGAATCGGGCCGATGCACTTTAGTTCATTCTCCGGCGAGCTGGCGGCCCGACCAGCTCCATATTCCTGTCCGACACCGAGCGAGCGGCCGACACCCGACGCACATTAGACATGCCATCGTGAGCACACGCAAGTGATGCAGCGACAGCACACGAGAAGCGAGCTACCGGCTCGCCAGTTGCGAGGCTACATCAGTCGAGCGCCATTTTACCTCGCCGCGCCGCCGCGCTGTGAAGTGCGGCGGGAACTCCCGCTCATCGCGCCGAATTCTTCGTCAACAACGAGGAGTAGGCTCATGCTGCAGAAGGTGCCGTCGAGACTTGGCGAGGCGATGCGGAACGTTCGTGCCGGCGCCGAAGAGCTTGCGATAGCGGACACCGTGCTGACCGGAGTCAACGCGTCCATCGAGGTCAGCAGTCCCGCGTTCCAGTACAACGGAACCATTCCGTCGAAGTACACGGCATATGAAGAAGACGTTTCGCCACCGATCGGATGGATCGGCGTGCCGACCGACGCCCAAGCAGTCGTGCTGCTCGTCGAGGACGCGGATAGCCCCACGCTCGAGCCGTTCGTGCACGCAATCGTATGGGATCTTCCCGGTGCCGACGCTGCGCTCCCCGAAGGCGCGCTGACGAGCAAGCAGGACGAACGCAATGAAGCGATGGGGCAGAACTCGTTCTTCAACGCAACGTATCTGCCGCCCGATCCGCCGCCGGGTCATGGAACCCACCGCTATGTGTTTCAAGTCTTCGCGCTCGATGTCGTGCCGCGCTTCGAATCCCCTCCGGGCCGAGCCGCGCTCCTCGACTGCATGCGCGGTCATGTGCTCGCGAAAGGGCTGTTGATCGGGACGTACGAGAGGGAGTAGTGAACCACCTTTAAACGTTCATTAGGTCGTCCAGTTTCCTCGCGAGGTCCGGATGCTCCGGGAGCTGGATGCCGAAAATCGTCTCGAGCGTGTCGCGAAGCTCATCGACGGAGCGCAAGGTGTGCGAAGTGCTTTCGGCGCCGCGCGTGTGCGTCGTGAGCTCCTTGCCGAACAAGTTGAACCGTTTGCCCGGCATCGCGCGTGCGACGCGCAGGCCGGTGACAAACGGCGATTCCGGATGATTGGACAAGTACCAGCTCGACACTTCGTAGTCGACCGGATACTGGCGCTGCAGATCGAAGCGATACAGGGATTTCCACTGATCGCGGATCTTCGCTTGCAATAGAAAATCGCCGTCATGTTCTATGAGGCGAAACGGCTCGTGTGGCGTTTCTTGTTCGACGTCCAACTCGAGCCTGAGCGGTGCGGTCAGCGTTTGACCGCCGAAGCCGACATCCGCAATGTACTGTTCGCCTTCGACTTCGACCAACAGCAGCATGTGGCTGCGCGAGGTGATCGCATCCTCGCTTCTGTTCCAGATCACGCGCGCCGCGAGCCCTGTCACGGGAAATCGCAGCGATTCGAGCGCCTGCTTGAAGAGTAGATTCTGCTCGAAGCAATAGCCGCCCCGTTTCTCCTCGATCAACTTCGACTGCAGAGACGGTGTGTCGAGTAAGACCGGTAGCCTCAACAAGGGATTCAAGTTTTCGAAAGGTATCGCCGCCGGATGCAATGCATGAATCGCGCGCAGTGTGTCCAGCGTCGGCGAGCGCGGGCCGGCGTAGCGAATCCGCTTGAAGTACGCGTCGAGATCGAAGGCGTTCATCGTACTCGTGCCGGAAGGGAGGAAGGCTGAGTCTATGACGCTGCCCCGCGAATGCAACGGACGAAATGATTTGTTTCCCGCAGCGTCGGAATGGCTCGATGCTGCCCGAGGCGCGCCGCCCCGGCTTGGGTGAAACGCAATCAACGCACCAGACCGAGGCGCTCGTGCCACTCGGCGATCGACTCGTCCGGATACTCGTCGAACTGTTTGTCGCGCGCATCTGCTCGCACTTCGACCCACGGCGCTTTGGATCCGAGCATCAGGTGCGTTCTTTCGGGCGGTATCGGTAGGGGCGTATCGATCGCGGACGCGAAGGGATGAATGAGCTCGGGCCAGCGAGGATCCCACAGCCAAAGCGCGCTTCCGCACTCGCCGCAGAAGTGCCGTTCTGCAGGGCTGCGTTCGGCAATTCCGCCCTCGTCGCGCATGACAGCATGATAGATCCGCACGTGCTCGCGGCCGTCGACCTTCAATGTGCCGGCATCACCGCCAAGATTGATTGCGAATCCGCCGCCGCCCGCGGTCTTGCGGCAGATCGAGCA
>JAAYXG010000051.1 GCA_012516015.1 Lysobacteraceae bacterium
CGACTTCATCGTCGGGCAGGGCTTGCTGCCCTTCGATCTGTTGGAGGAAGTCGTGGAGGAGGAGTTCGTCGCTTCAAAAGCGCGCTTCCAACCCGAGTCCCATGAAGTTCACGCCGCCCCGTGACTCGGCGAACAAGCCGAACACCGACGATCGATGAAAGACGAAGAAGCCCAAGTTGAGCTCTTCGACGCGTCCCTGGATCAGCTCGTCGATCGAGGCGAATTGGCGCAGCGGTAGATCGATCGTCCATTCGAGATAGTTGAGGAGCTTCTCGGACTGCGCGCCGCCTCTCTTGGCGAAATCGCGCTGCTCGCTCAACGGAACGCGGGTGACGTAGCTCAGGCCTTCGCCCAGACCGAGGCGGACATGCTTCTGCGAGAACGGCAGGCGCCAGTCGTAGTGCGCTTTGATGAAAGCGGTGACGCCGTAGGCGTCGTTTTGGTGGCCGCGCTCGTTGAAGTACTGAACGCCGACATTGGCCGTCATCGGCAACGGCAAGCCGAAAAGCGTGTCGCTGTACTTCCTACCCCAATTCGCGCCGATCAGATAGTTCGACTCGCGCGATGCATCGAAATCGCCGGCAAAGCCCGTCACCAAGTCGGTTTCGGAAGACTTCGACCAATAGACGCGAACGGCAGTGAGATTCTGCTCGATCGATTCGGACGCGGTCGCGGTCGAGCAGAGTGCGTAAGCGGTGCAGAGCACGAGAGCGAAAATGACTCGATTCTTCAAGGGTGCTCGAACACGGGCGAACCCGACCTCCAGGGCAAGTGGGACGAGGGTCGAGCATATCCGGGGTTTCCAGCCAGCTCACTACGGCGGATGCTGAACCGGCCGCGTATACGACGTTTCCTACATAGAAGTTTGCGCTTGCGCACAGTGCGCTGCGGGGTAGCGGCGATTCACGCCGCTAACTCGTGGCACGCGGAATTCAGCGCGGCATTTCGCTCGAATCGGGAACCCTTCTTCGTACGGTTCCGTCAGCCCTTCCACGCAGGCGCTGTTCTGAACGGGGGTCTTTATGGTTATTCGCAATTCCTTCGGCCTCGTGGTCGCCCTGATCGGCGCAGACGCTATCAAGGCGGGGATCAGGCATGCCTTCGTTGTCATGACAACGATGATGGGCATCGCCGCATTCTGCTGCTCGACGAGCGCCGCAGCGCACGACCGTGCCGACAAGCAGGCGAGGGACGACATGCGCACGGATGTCGATGCGCTCAAGGCGATCCGCGACGGTCGTCAGATGTTTCGCATGAACACTTTCGGGAGCGAGGCCTTCTGGGGTGACGCCTTGGGTTTGCACGAGGCGATCGCGGGAAGCTCGAATGGCGGCGTCGGCCCGGGACTCAGTCCGAAGGCGGCGCTGAGCCTCGGGCTGAAGGTCGACGTGGAAGCATTACCGCGGTCAGTGCGGCGGGCCGTTCAAAACGATCAGATCGATCTCGACGATCCGGGCGTGACGCTGCAACTCCTGCGTCTCGATGCCGTCGTAGGCGTGACCGGGTTTTTCGACAACTCGAGGCACATCCGATCCTTAGGCATTCAATGTGCGCTCTGTCACTCGACCGTAGACGACTCGTTTGCGCCGGGAATCGGGCAAAGGCTCGACGGCTGGGCGAATCGCGATCTCGATATCGGCAAGATCATCGCGCTCGCACCGCGGCTCGATCCATTGACGACGCTGCTCGGAGCCGATGCCGACACGGTTCGAACCGTGCTCCGCTCGTGGGGTCCGGGGAAGTTCGATGCCGAGCTCGTGTTCGACGGCAAAGCGTTCCGTCCCGACGGGAAGCCTGCCGCGACATTGATTCCGCCCGCATTCGGTCTCGCGGGCGTCAATCTCCACACGTGGACGGGTTGGGGCGGCGTGTCGCACTGGAACGCGCTCGTTGCGAATCTCGAGATGCACGGCAAAGGCACGTTCTACGATCCGCGCCTGGATGACGCCGAGCGTTTTCCGATCGCAGCCCGAGAAGGCTTCGGGCACGTTCGAGCTGAGGAGGAAGACTTGATTACGCCAGCGCTTCCTTCTCTGCACATTTATCAGCTCGCATTGGATGCGCCGAAGCCGCCGAAAGGATCATTCAATGGGAACGCCGCCAAGCGAGGACGGACGATCTTCAACGAGAAGGGACAATGTGCGACGTGCCACGTCCCGCCGTTGTTCACGGAGCCCGGCTGGAAC
>JAAYXG010000472.1 GCA_012516015.1 Lysobacteraceae bacterium
GACGAGGGTTCGACAAAATCGTATGGAACGATTTTGGACAGCGATAGCTGGCGCGAACGCGCGCCGGCCAGGGATGGAGTAGGCGCATATCCCTCTGGGAGCGCCAACCACCCCGCGACGACGTCGCGCGCGGTTGGCGCGTCCGAGGGATTCCCGACCCTCGTCGACGAGGGTTCGACAAAATCGTATGGAACGATTTTGGACAGCGGCAGCTGGCGCGAACGCGCGCCGGCCAGGGATGGACTGGAGTAGGCGCATATCCCTCTGGGAGCGCCCGCGCGACAGAAATCTACATCGGTTGTCTTGCCTTTGCGGGCTTTGCACCTTTGCAAGATTCGACCTTATCCTCCATTCCATGCCCGATCCTGGCGATTCTTCACCAACCGCTTACGCCAACGGCTAACCGCTTCCGGTTGGGCATAATGGACCAAAGCAGCGGGACTCCCTATGACGCCAGCGGATCGTCGAATCTCCGAACTCATCGATAAGTGGCTCGTCAGCATCGACCTTCATCTGCAGTACGTGGAGCTGAGCGATGCGGCATATGCGCGCGTCCAGCCCTGGCCTCAGCACGACCGGCCGACACGTTGGGTCCTCGAAGTGGCGCGGCAAAAGGTGCTCGAGCTCAAGTCGCACGTCGAAACCCGCCAGGCGATGGGCGACGGCAAGTTCGCGGAATCGCTCGAGCTGATGGCGTTTCTCGCGAATCTCGTCGGGATCCAGCACATTCAACGATTCGTTCCGCTGGCTGAGCCGAGCAAGGCCGATACGGGCGCGACGGGGACGCAAACCGTCGAGGCGCCGACCGTGATCAGGACGGCACCCCATCGAACGCGGGCCGCCGGTGACGACACGACCCGGGAGATGCCCCGACTGAAACCGTCCGCGCCCGCACAGTCGAAAGCCGCGTCGCCGGCACCCAAAACCCCCACCCCCGCCAAGCAAGAAACCAAGGCACCTCAACGCACCGCGTCGAGCACGGCACCGAAGGCACCCACGGCGCAGCCCAAAGCAGCCCCGAAAGCGGCTACGGGCGGCGACCTTAAGGGAAAAATCATTGCCGACGCGGTTCGCCTCATGAAATGGGGAAAGCCATGGCACGAGCTGGCCGAGCTGATCGCGAGGATCGCGGATCGACCGTCCGCGGCGGAAATACGCAAGGTGCTGCGCGCCCATCGAGCAGAGATCGAGGAAAAGGCGAAGGCGGGCAAGACCTGAGAAGCCTTTCTCGGGACCGTCCCTGGTGGCGCCCCCTCAAAAAAAGGCCGGGCATAAGCACCCGGCCAATCAGGGGGATTCGAAGCACACCGCGCTTCGTCGCGGTGCAAGAAAACTGGACATGCTCCCGCGCCAGAGCTCACCCTGTCGCGTTTTGCGATGCCAAATATATACCGTGCTGCTTTGCAGCACAAGTGGCCTTTGGCCCAGGTCGCGGCTCGCAGCAACACGGCATGAGATCGGGCGCAGCCTGGGAAGTTCAAAAAACGTTGCGCCGACGGCGAAGCAGAGCGAGCCACCGAGCTCGAGCACGGATGTCCCCGCGGGGCGACTCCCGGCTGTCGACGGTATGCATTTCCCTTCTCCGCGCCCTTTCTTTGAGCGTCCATCGGGCTCTCACACAGCACCAATCCGCAATCGTCGTTGTCTACGACCGATGCCGGTTCTCGAGAGCGGCGATGCTTGCGAGCAACCCGTCGCCGGCTGCTTGAATTCACTTTCTGCGCTGGACAAAATTCGGGCCCGCGCACGCAGCGAGTGTTCGAGCGAGGGACGAGGCCGAAGCTGCGATCCGCGCGCTGCGACCGCCACGATAACACGAACGATCACGCGAGCATCTCCCGAGGGAAAGCTGTGACGTTCTGTCCAACCCACGGAACTGGCCGTGCGGGTCGCAGTCACAGGACACATTTCCCGAAGGGCGCACCATGATCGAAATTAGTCATTTGACGAAGCGTTACGGTGCCTTGACCGCAGTCGACGACATCTCGTTCAACGTCGAAGCAGGACAAGTGCTGGGCTTTCTCGGGCCAAACGGCGCCGGCAAATCCACGACCATGAAGATGATCACCGGATTCCTGTCGCCGACAGCGGGATCCATACGCGTGTGCGGGCACGATGTCGAACGCGAACCGATCGCGGCGAAATCGTGCATGGGCTATTTGCCTGAAGGCGCACCGAGCTACGCCGAGATGTCGGTGCGTGCGTTTCTGAACTTCATTGCGGACGTTCGCGGCCTTAGCGCGCAACGCCGCCGCGCCCGCCTCGATGATGTCATCGAACGGCTCGGTCTCGCGGGCGTTCTCGAGCAAGTCATCGAGACGCTTTCGAAAGGGTTCCGTCGCCGCGTCGGGCTTGCGCAAGCCCTGTTGCACGACCCGCAGGTCCTGATCCTGGACGAGACGACCGACGGCCTCGATCCCAATCAAAAGCACGAGGTGCGAACGCTGATCAATGCGATGTCGAAGGACAAGATCATCGTGATCTCGACGCACATCCTCGAGGAGGTCGACGCGGTCTGCAATCGCGCGATCATCATTGCGAGCGGCAAGATCCTCGCGGACGACACGCCGCAAGCGCTCGCCGCACGCGCGCCTTCGGGGCGCCTCGACGATGTCTTCCGACAGATCACGACGGGCGCGAAGCCGGCACGAGAAAAGGAGGTCGCTCATGCATAACGTCCGCGCGATCTTTCGGCGCGAGTTCGCGAGCTACTTCGCGACGCCGCTCGCTTTCGTGTTCATCGTGATCTTCCTCCTGCTCGCGGGCGTGTTCGCTTTCTATCTCGGCGGGTTCTACGAACGCGGGCAAGCGGACCTCACCCCCTTCTTCACGTATCACCCTTGGCTCTATCTATTCCTGATTCCAGCCCTCTCGATGCGTTTGTGGGCGGAAGAGCGCAAGTCCGGCAGCATCGAGCTGCTCATGACCCTGCCCGTCACCGCATGGCAGGCGGTGCTCGGCAAATACCTCGCAGCCTGGTGTTTCGCTGGCGTCGCGCTCGCGCTCACGTTCCCGATGTGGATCACCGTCAACTATCTCGGCGAACCGGATAACGGCGCGATCTTGGCGGCGTACATCGGCAGCTTTCTGATGGCAGGCGGGCTGCTCGCGATCGGCGCGTGCATCTCCGCGACGACGCGCAATCAAGTGATCGCATTCATCTTCACGGTCGTCATCTGCTTCGGATTTCTGCTGTCCGGGTTTCCGCTCGTGCTCAACCTCTTCAAGGGATGGGCGCCGCAAGCGGTCGTCGACGCGGTCGCATCGCTGTCGTTTCTGACTCATTTCGGATCGATCTCGAAGGGCGTCATCGACCTTCGCGACTTGTTGTACTTCGGCACGATGATCGCAGCTTGGCTCGCTGCCAACGTCATCGTTCTCGAGATGAAGAAGGCGGATTGATCATGACCAACCGCACCACGACTGTCGGAAAGCGTACCTATGGCGCGGGCGCGCTCGTCGCGCTCGCCGTGCTGTTCATCGGCGTGACGATTCTGATCACGTTCCTGTTCCGAGGGGCGCGCATCGACCTTACGGAGAGCAAGCTCTACTCGATCTCCGAGGGGACCGAGCGCATCGTCACCTCGCTCGAGGAACCGGTGAACCTCTATTTCTTCTTCTCGCAGGAAGCGAGCGCCCAATCGCCGCAGCTGCGCGCCTACGCGCAGCGCGTCCGCGAGCTGCTCGAGGAAATCACACAACGCTCGAAGGGCAAGCTCCGCTTGAGCATAATCGATCCGCAGCCCTTCTCGGAGGAAGAAGATCGCGCGGCCGAGTTCGGGTTGTCGGCCGTACCGATGAGCGCGCGCGGCGAGACGCTGTATTTCGGTCTTGCAGGTACGAATTCGACCGACGGCCGCGAGATCATCGGCTTCTTCCAGCCCGACAAGGAGGAATTCCTCGAGTACGACATCGCCAGCCTCATCTATCGCCTCGGTAATCCGGAGCGCGCGACGGTCGGGCTGATCTCGACACTTTCCGTCGATCCCTCCTTCGATCAAATGAGCGGACGCATGCAGGAAGGTTGGGCGAGCATCGCGCATCTGCGCGAGCTCTTCGATGTACGCACGCTTGCGACCGACGTGAGCACGATCGAAGACGAGATCGATGTGCTGATCTTGATCCATCCGAAGGATCTCTCGCCGGCGACGCTCTATGCGATCGATCAGTTCGTGATGCGCGGCGGTCGACTCATCGCATTCGTGGATCCGCAGGCGGAGAACGACTCTGCAGGAGCCCACATGGGGATGCCGATGGGACCCCGCGCCTCTTCTCTCGATCCGCTGCTCGATGCGTACGGGATCGAATACGACTCGAGCATGGTGCTCGGCGATCGCGAGCTCGGCCTGACGGTCGCGATGCGACAAGGTCAACCGCCTTCGCAGCACATCGCGATCGTCGGACTCAATCGCGCCAGCATGAACACGCAGGATGTAATCACCGCGGCGCTCGACACCGTAAACGTCATGACGGCGGGCGCGCTCGAGAAGAAGGACGACGCGCAAATCGAATTCGAACCCCTGCTGCAGTCGAGCACGAACGCCGCCCTGCTGCCTTCGAGTCGTTTCGTGTTCATGCAAGACAGCGCTTCTTTGCTCGACGGCTTCCAAGCAACGGGCGAGCACTACACGGTCGCGGCGCGCGTGCGCGGCAAGCTCAAGTCGGCCTACCCGAACGGCAGGCCCGACGGGGACGAAAGCGACGCGGACGAAAACGACGAGACCGATGAGGCGCAACATCTCGCGGAGACGACCGAAGATGCGAACCTGATCATCGTCGCCGATACCGACCTGCTCTCCGATCCGCTGTGGATCCGCACGCAGAGCCTGTTCGGTCAGCGCTTCGCCGTCGCATGGGCGAACAACGGCGACTTCGTGGCGAACGCGCTCGACAATCTCGCCGGCAGCAGCGATCTGATCAGCATCCGCGGCCGACAGAGCTTCTTCCGGCCGTTCACGAAAGTCGAGGCGCTACGACGCCAAGCGGACGATCAACTGCGGGCGAAGGAGCAAGAGCTCGATGAAGAGCTGCGCGAGACCGAGCGCAAGCTCACTGAGCTCGAGGCCGGGCGCAACACCCAGGGCTCGCTCGTGCTCTCGCCGGAGCAAGAAGCAGAGCTCGAGCGATTCCAGCAAGAGCGCGTACGCATCCGCAAGGAGCTGCGCGACGTGCGTCGCAGCCTCGATCTCGAGATCGAGCGCCTCGGCACATGGCTCAAGGTACTCAACATCGCGCTCGTCCCGGCGCTCATTGCAGTCGCAGCGATCGTGCTCGCCGTCGCGCGCCGCCGTCGCTTGCGCGCAGGTCGGGCGGCCGCGCACACAGCTTGAGGTCTCACGGCAATGAACTCGAAGAATCTCGGCGTACTCGGTCTCGTTGCGCTCGTCGCGCTGGGCGGCGGCATCTGGCTCGCGAGCGAACGCTCCGCATCGAGCCTCGACGGCGCGAAATCGCTCTACCCGGGGCTCAAGCAAACGCTGAACGATGCAACCGCCGTGCGCATCCACACGGCCGGCGACAAGCTCGCGGTCGAGATCGCGCGCAAGGACGATGCTTGGGGCGTGACGGAGCGCCACGGCTATCCGGCGGACGAGGCCAAGCTTCGTAAGCTCCTCCTTGGGATTGCGAACGCGACGGTGCGCGAAGAGAAGACGGCCAATCCGAAGAACTATCCGAGCCTCGGCGTCGAGGATGTGAGCGCGGACGATGCAAGCGGACTGCGCATCGAAGTCGCCGGCGTCGAGCCTGCGGTCAACCTCATCGTCGGCAAGCAAGGTCCCGGTCTCGATTCGCAGTACGTGAGAAAAGTCGGCGAGGAGCAGAGCTGGCTCATCGATACCAGCGTGGAGCGTTCCTCCACGCCGGAGGATTGGCTGCGCAAGTCGATCGTCGACGTGACGGCCGATCGCATTCAGTCGGCAACGATCGAGACGAAGGGCGCGAAGCCCTACACCGCGGCGAAGGAATCTCGCGCCGATGCGGACTTCGCGGTCGAGCCCTTGCCGAAAGGCAAAGAGCTCAGCTCGTCAGGCGCGGCGAACAGTCTGGCGACGGCGTTGGCGGGATTGACGCTCTCCGACGTACGGCTTGCGAGCGAGTTCGAGGACAAGCCTGAAGCCCGCGCCACGTATCGAACCTTCGACGGTCTCGTCGTCGAGTTCGATGGCTGGTCGATAGAGGACGATCGATTCGTCGTCGCGCGAGCGCGCTTCGACGAAGCGCTCGCCGAGCGCTTCAAGGTGGCCTCGGAACAAAGCGAGCACGCCGACGATTCCGAGGCGGAAAAGGAGGCGGATGGCGCGGCTTCGACCCCCACTACGAGCGAAGACAATGCGGCGACGACGCCGAACGTTGCCGAGGAAGCTGCAAGGCTCAATGCAGCTCTCGAAGGGTGGGCGTTCGAAATCCCGGATTACAAGTACGACGCGATCTTCAAGCCGCTCGAGAATATGCTGAAGAAGTGATGGCGGCGCGCCGCGAGGAGCGAGGCGTCGGCCGACGACGCCTCTCCCTCAGTTCATTTTTTCTTGGGTAATACCCGCACGCGCGTACCGCTCCATCGATCGTGCCACGCGAGACGATCGCGATCGATCCAGATCCAGAAATAGCCGAGGCCGAGCGAGAAGAACGAGACGCACGCGCCGGCGAGGCGCTTCACGACGTCGGCCCACGTCATCCGCGCACCATCCGCGCGCTCGAGGCGCAGCCGCCACGCCGCCATGCCGAGCGTCTGCCCGCGGCGGATCCAGAACACGCCGAAGAACAGAACGAAAACGGCGGCAAGAACCGCTCGATAGACATACTCGAACGCGCCTACGCGGTCGAACGTAATCGCCTCGCCTCCGGTGAGCGGTAAGAGCAGTGCGGTGACCACCATCCACAACGCGACGATCAGCAATGCGTCGTAGAACATCGCACCGAAGCGTCTCAGAACGCCCGCCGACTCGTGCTCGCGACGTTCTCCCGCCGCAGGAGCGTTTTGATGCTCGCCTTGTGCCATGAGTCAGCGATCCGGCTATCTGACCCGCGCGACCGCAATGAACGTAACGATCGCAAGCAAGATCGTCGGCCCCCAACCGATCACGAACGGATGCAGATCGAAGACCGCACCGCCGCTCTCGAGCATTTTGGCCAGCAAGAGGAAGACGACGCCGATCATGATGCCGACGACCGTGCGAGCACCGGTGCCCGTGGAACGCATCGGACCGAATGCGAACGGCACCGCGAGCACGACGATGATCGCGACGGCGACCGTCCGAGCGATGCGTGCCCAGAACGCGGTCTCATAGGCACGCGCCTCCAAACCATTCGCGTTCAGATGTCTGATGTACCCGTACAAGCCGCGCACCGGCAAGGAATCCGGATCGAACACGGCGAGCCCGAGGAACTCGGGCGAGAGGGTCGTGTCGAGCTCGGCAAGCGTGGCTTGAGAGGGGACAACCCGGCCCTGCTCGATGACGGTTTGTTGAAAGTTCTCGAGCCGCCATTTGCTGTCGGCACCGATGCTCGCGCTGCTCGCTCGCCCCATCGACGTGAGCCGCCGGCGCTCGTCGAACTCGAAAACGTATACGCCGCCATAGCGATTATCCGCCGACTGTTGCCGTACCGCGACGATTGAGCTGCCGTCTTTCGCCCACGCGCTGCGATTGCCCATCATGCTGACGTCGCGGAATCGCTCGAACATCTTCATCTGACGCGCGTACTGCTCGAGCGGCGGCGCGACGAACTCGCCGATGACCGCTGTCATCGCCATCAGCACGAGGCCCGCCGCCCCGACCCACAGCCCGATGCGCAGTGTCGAAACGCCCGCGGTCCGGATCACGATGAGCTCGAGCGAGCGAGCCAGATTGCCGAGTGCCAGAAGCGCGCCGATCAAGGACGCGATCGGCAGCAAATCGAAGGCATATTTCGGCAGATTCAGCAGCGCGAACACGAACGCGTCATCCACGCCGAACGTCCCCGTGCCGATGTGGTCCTGCTGCGAGACGAACAAGTAGAGACCGCTCAGAATGAGCAACACGGCGACGACGAGCAGCGTGTGCCCGATGATCGCGCGCGCGAGATAGCGAGACAGAA
>JAAYXG010000473.1 GCA_012516015.1 Lysobacteraceae bacterium
GACATCTCCATCAAAGTGCCGGCGGGGATCGCGGTCGATGTCGAAGACGGGAGCGGCGACGCGCGCATTTCGAACGTCGGCGATTTGGACATCACCGACGGCTCGGGTTCTCTGCACATCGAGAATATCGACGGTTCGGTCGAGCTCTTTGACGGGTCGGGTGACGTTACGATTGCGCGCGTGCGCGGATCCGTCAGCGTGAAAGACGGCTCGGGCGATATTCGCATCGAGCGCGTCGGCGGCAGCGTCAAGATCGGCAACGACGGTTCCGGAGAGATTCGCATCAGCCACGTCAAGCGCGACGTGACCGTGGATCACGATGGCTCGGGCGCTATCGTCGTGGAAGACGTCGACGGCGACCTGTCGATCGGCGAGCACGGCAGCGGCGGCGTTCGCCACGCGCGCATCGGCGGCAGCGTCAGTGTGCGGGGAAACGATCGCTAGGGCGGGGCATATGGGATTCCTGCGTTAGATATCAGCACTCCGCTACTGCCTAAAGTACGCGCTAGGGGGGCGTCCCAAAGACCGGTGGAACATTGCGGAGAAGGCGCTCGGGCTGTCATAGCCGCATTCCAGCGCAACATCCAAAATGCTCCGCCCCTCAGCCAATAGCGGAAGTGCGTAAAGTATCCGCGCTTGCTGGCGCCACCTTCCAAAGCTCATGCCGGTTTCTCGCTGGAACGTTCGCATGAGAGTGGAGCGGCTCATGTTGAGGGAAGCGGCCGCTTTCTGTACAGATAGCTCCACTGCCGGATCGTTACGAAGACGCTCGCATAGCTTCGCGAGCCCCGGATGCTTGGGAGTAGGGAGGCTCAATGCGGGATCTGGCCGAAAGGAAAGTTCCAGCAGGATCAGATTCACCACCGCCTCGATCGCATCTTGCGTACCGTCGTGTTGAGCGAGTGTCGCGAGCTTCAAGATGAGCTCGCGAAGCAAGGGCGTGACCTCGACGACCATGCATTCGTCCGGGAGGTTGTGAAGCTCCGATGTGTCTATCAGCAGCGATCGAAACTGTACGCGCGCGCGACTCGCGGTCTCATGCTCAACGTGAGGCGGTAGCCAGACTGCGCGGCTTGGAGGAACGACCCAAGTTCCCTCGTCGGTGGTCACGGACACGACGCCGCGGACGGCATAGAGTAGTTGCGCTTCTCTGTGATCGTGTCGCCCGCTTGCGTACCGATCTACGTCGTGAGCGACCACGGCAAATTGATGTGTGACATTGATGCCCGCCTTCATCGAGCGATCCTTTTTCGACGTACCTTGAACTTTGTGCGTGAGAGAATCATAGCGTTGCTGGCTGAAGATGCGCCAATCTCACCGGCGCATTCCGGGATTGCTCGTTGGTGATCCGCATTCCTGACCCACGCGAGATATTCTTCAGTTCTCCCGTATCACTCGCCGCAGAGAAGGATTTGACGGTGGCAATCAAGAGGAGGGGGCTTGCGTTTCCAATGACCTTCGAGCGGTCGTGCGTCGCGTGATCCTTTCGCGACGGAGAATGATTCTTCTTCGGCGGATCGTCACCCCCGCCGTTGATAGGCTCTGCTCCTATCGAGCGTAAATCGCGGTTCTACAGCATGCTCGGTACTGCCGGTCTCCGGCAGAGGGCCACTCCGAAGCCCTATCTTGCTTGCTTCGATTGCTGGTGGAAGTCATGGCCTCGTAGGCTGGCTCCACAGACGTGTTCCTATGGAAAAACCATGCTGAAAGATCCTGGCATCAAGTATCGCCCGTTCATCCCTCCGATCGATCTACCCGATCGGAAGTGGCCCTCGAGGAGAATCGGCAAAGCGCCTCGCTGGCTGTCGACTGACCTGAGAGATGGAAATCAGGCGCTGTCCAACCCCATGGATGTCGAGCGCAAACTGCGCTTCTTCGAGACGCTGGTTGGCGCCGGATTCAAAGAGATCGAGGTTGCCTTTCCCGCGTCATCGCAGACGGAGTTCGATTTCGTTCGGGTGTTGATCGAAGAAGGCCGCATACCCGATGACGTGACGATCCAGGTCTTGACGCAATCTCGCGCGGACTTGATCGCCCGTACATTCGAATCACTGGAGGGCGCGAAGAAGGCGATCGTACATCTCTACAACGCGACGGCACCCTTGTTCCGCCGTGTCGTCTTCGGGATGGAGAAGCCGGAGGTCATCGACTTGGCTGTTACAGGCGTGGCAGCCATGCTGGAGGAAAGTTTGAAGCGGCCGAATACGGAATGGATGTTCGAGTATTCTCCGGAGACCTTCTGCTTCACCGAGCCGGAGTTCGCGCTGGAGATATGCGAAAGGGTGCTGGACGTCCTGAAGCCGACCCTCGAGCGCCCCTTCATCCTCAATCTGCCTGCTACGGTTGAAGTTGCGACGCCCAATGTCTATGCGGATCAAATCGAATGGTTCATCCGCCACGTTTCGCGCCGGGATGCTGTCGTGATCAGCGTTCACCCGCACAATGATCGCGGTACCGCAGTCGCCGCAGCTGAGCAGGCGCTTCTCGCTGGCGCAGATCGCGTCGAGGGTTGACTCTTCGGCAACGGAGAGCGTACCGGCAATGTCGACCTCGTGACGCTCGCCTTGAATCTGTACACCCAAGGTATCGATCCCGGCCTCCATTTTCCGAAGATTCGCGAGGTCGTGGAGACCGTGGAGTATTGCAACGGGCTCCCCGTTCATCCGCGACATCCGTACGCGGGAGAGCTCGTCCACACCGCCTTCTCAGGCTCTCATCAAGATGCGATCAAGAAGGGATTCGCGGCTCGTGAGAGCCGTACTGATGAAATCTGGGAGGTTCCTTACCTCCCGATCGATCCTGCCGACATCGGAGAGAGCTATGAGGCGGTCATTCGGGTCAACAGCCAATCCGGCAAGGGTGGCGTGGCTTGGGTGATGGAGAAAGAACGAGGCCTGAAACTTCCGCGTGCGCTGCAGGTCGACTTCAGCAAGCATGTACAGCGTCTTGCCGAGCGCAAGGGCGCCGAGTTGTCGGCGGACGACATCTGGGGTGAGTTTCTGCGCGCGTATCATGTCGGCGATGCGAGTATCTTCGAGCTCATCGACTGCGAGACCCAGGGGTACCGAACTGCAGGCACCGAGCGCACCTTTACTGGACGAGTTCGGCATCGCGAGAGAGTGATTCAGCTTACTGGACGAGGGAACGGCCTCGTCTCGGCCGTGCTGTCGGCACTCAACGAATCGTTTGGCTTGGCCTTGGACGTGATCGACTACAACGAGCACGCTTTGAGTCGCGGAACGGACGCGAAAGCCGCTGCCTATCTGCATTGCAGGCGATCGGACGGCGCGGAAGTCTTCGGCGTCGGGATCGACGACGACTTGGCGACGGCGTCGGTCAAAGCGACGCTCAGTGCTGCGAGCGCAAGTGTTTGCTGAGATGTCACGTCATGCTTCTTTTGCTGTAAACCGAGACATCCTCGCGCCGGCGCAGATC
>JAAYXG010000474.1 GCA_012516015.1 Lysobacteraceae bacterium
GGAGGTCTCCGGCCACGAGACGATCTTCGACGACCGCGAGCCACGGCGCGCGCACGAACCGCATGAGTGCATCGATGCGACAGTTCTCGTGCCACAGATTCACGAGGCGATTCGTACGCGTGCGCACTTCGCCGTGCCATTTCAATTTGTGTGTGTCTTCCGCCGCGACGCGCTGCAGCGGCGCGGTGATGGGAACGTCGAGGCCGCGTCCCGGGCAATTTTCCGCGGGTATCCAGGCTGGAGCCGCAGAGAACATCGCGCGGCGCAACACGAGCGTGCCTTCTTCTTTCTGAACGAGGATCACTTCCCAGCAGATCGGGTTGACCGGCATCGGTGTTAGAACGCGATCGACGGGGTGTGCACGCGGAAACTGCGCCGCGGCAAGCGCATCGACTCGCTGTCCCACGAGACGGCTCGCGGTGACGAACCCCGCGGTCGTGGCGATCCACACGCCGATGCCGAGCGTCAGCGCCACCCGCGCCGGAAGCCTTCGACCGGCGTAGACAAGCGCGGCGACGAGCACCGTGTAGAGGACCGCGAGCGGCAACGGTACGAGCCCGGTGAGAAACGTCAACGCGATTCCCACGAGCAACACGAACGTGACGATCCCGCGCGCAAGGCGCGTTCGCAGCATGAAGAGCGTCGGTGCGGCGGCAGCCCATAGGAGCGGCTCGACGATGAACACAGAATCGCCATAAATCCACCGGTTGTCGAACGGCCACCATGGATGCACGCCGTAATTGTTCGCCATGTCCATGAAGATATGGAGCACGGGTGCGATCAGCGCGATCGCGATGAGGGCGATGCGATCCGATCGCGCGATACGTTGGTCGCGGCGCCGTGCCCAAAGCTCGCACGCAAGCCAGAGCACTGCCGCGATCAAAATGGAGACGACGAACGTATGCGTGTGTCCTCGATGATGCAGTAAATAGTCCAGCTTGCTCCCGGTGACGGTGGAGTACAGGAAGTCGAGGTCGGGCAAGTTGCTGCCGACCGCCATCATCGTCACAAACAACGAGCGGCGCTGTTCTCGAGACAACCCTTCCGATGAGGGTTTCGCGATTGTGGCGGCGGTTTCGCCGACGAGCACCCCGATCAAGGTGTGCGTGACGTTATCCATCAGGCGAGGAAATAGGCGAACACGAAAACGCCGAGCATAGAGAACGCAATCGCGAGCTTGAAGAGCGCGCCGAAGATCAGACCCATCCAGGTCGCGACGCCGACGCGGCCCGCCTGGTGCAGTCGGCCGTGAACACTGATCTCGCCGATGACCGCACCGATGAACGGGCCCAAGACGAGCCCCACGAAACCGAAGAACAGACCCACGAGCGTTCCGATGACGGCGCCCCACACCGCGCGTCCACTCGCCCCGACGCGTTTCGCGCCGAGCGCGGAAGCAGCGAAATCGACGACGAATGCGGTGACGGTGAGAAATCCGAGAACAGTGAGTGTGAGCCAACCGATGCGCTGGAAGTCATCGATGCTGGCGGCGAGCACCATCCCGGCAAAGATGAGCGGTACGCCGGGCAACGCCGGCAAGAGGATACCGAGCGCGCCCACGATCATGAGTAGGATCGCGAGCACCCACAAGACCACGGGGCTCATGCGGGTGCCACCGGGATTGTCGCCGGGCTAGAGGCTCGGCTGACGAATTCACCGGATGCGCTGAGGTGCTTGATCATTCGTCGCGGCACGATACTGCTATATCACAGCGCCTCAAAGACCTCGATTGCTCTCTCGCGGACCGCCAAGGGCCGTGCCGCCGTTTTTCATCGAGCGCCGAATGCGCTGTACTCACGTGAAGTTCCTTCATGCGGCGAAGCGAGCGCGAACCGGTGCCAACCGATGGCATCGTTGGTAGAGTCGGCCACTTGTCGTGCGGGTACGCAAAGGCCGAAGGGAACGTCGGGCGACGCCCGAGGCGCCACCACTATATATGTGATCATGACGACGACCCATGGTTCGATTCGATTCGTTTTCGTGGCGCTCCTTCTGCTTGCCTCTTCGGCTGCGTGGGGTCAAAGCGGAGATCGTGCCGGGGAGATTCAAGCGCCGCCTCCGAGTCATTGGGCGTCGCCTCCCGCGCCCGCGCTTTCGGCGGAAGACGCACTCGACACCTTTCGCGTGGCGCCTGGCTTTCGCGTCGAGATCGTCGCGAGCGATCCGCTCGTCTTCGATCCGGTCGCAATGGCTTTCGGTGCGGATGGACGAATTTGGGTCGTGGAGATGCGTGCATACATGCCGGACGTGGATGGCACCGGAGAAGATGCGCCGATCGGCACGATCGCTTTCTTGGAAGATACGGACGGAGACGGCCGCATGGACAAGCGTACGGAGTTCGCGGGCGGATTCGTTCTACCGCGTGCGGTTGCACCGATTGCGGACGGCGTGCTCGTCGCGGAACCGCCGAATCTCTGGTTCTTGAAGGATACGAACGGCGACGGCAAAGCGGACGAGCGCACGCGCATCGCGGATGACTACGGCAATCCCGCGAGCCCGGAGCACGCCGCGAACGGGCTCATGTGGGGCTTGGACAATTGGATCTACA
>JAAYXG010000475.1 GCA_012516015.1 Lysobacteraceae bacterium
CGCGAGAAACTGCCGTCCGCAGCGCGTTCGAACGTCGTCGAGAGATGAATGGCCGGTGCGACATCGCCGGCGGAAGGCTCCACGTCCCGGCCGACGTGAATGGAAAGGGTTTCGAGTTTCATCGCGTTGGGTATGTGTAAGGTGTAATGTGTAGAGTGTGAAGCCAGAAGGCGCGCACCCGCGCGCTCTGACCTTACACCTTACACTCTACACCTTACGCCGGCAGCGCCGTGTTTATATCGGCGCGGGTGCGGGCGTCGCGGCGCCCGGCGCGCTCGACTCGGCGCGCACGGGCTCGATCGCGGGCGGAATCAGCTTGTACATCACCGGCGTGACGAGCCTCGACAGCAGCGTCGATGAAATGAGGCCGCCGATGATGACCCAGGCCATGGGTGAATAGAGGCCTATGTTCTGTACGGCGAGCGGCAGCAGTCCGCCGATGGCCGTCGCGGACGTCAGCAAGATCGGCAGGAAGCGAATCTCGCCTGCTTGCTCGATCGCCTCGTCGAGCGGCACGCCTTGCTCTCGCAGCTGATTGGTGAAGTCGACCATCAAGATCGAGTTCTTGATTTCGATGCCGATGAGCGCGATGAAACCGATGCTCGCGGTGAAGGACAGCGAGTTGCCGGTCACGAGCAGCATCGCAAAGCCGCCGAGCACGCCGAGCGGCACGACCGTGAGCACGATCAACGTCGATTTGAAGCTGCCGAACTCGAGCACGAGCACGGCGAAGATGCCGAACAGCGCAACGATGATGGCCGTGCCGATCCCGCCGAAGGATTCGGCGCTCGACTGTGCTTCGCCGCCGAGCACGTAGCGATAGCCTCGCGGCCAGTCGATTTGCTCGAGCCGCCGCACGACCTCCGCCGTCACCTTCGCGGTGTTGAAACCGCGCTGCACTTCCGCGTCGATCGTCACGGCGCGCTCGCGGTTGTAGCGCTGAATCTGGGTCGGTGCCTTCTCGAACTCGAGCGTGGCGAGCTGGGAGAGCGGTAGCGTTGCGCCGGCCACCGTCGGCACGCGGACCTCGTCGAGCGCTTCGAGGTCGGCGCGAATGCCGACGGGCGTGCGGACGACGATGTCGTACTGCTCGCCGCTCGGATCCTTGAACGTGCCGGCGGGAATGCCCGCCACGGACAGCCGGACCGCGCGGTCGAACTCGACCGTCGGCACGCCGAGCAGGCTGGCCTTTTGCGAGTCGACGGTGAGCTTCAAATTCGTGCGAGAGATCTTCAGCGGATTGACGACGTCGCGCGTACCCGGCGTGTTCTCGATGAGCTTTTCGACGCGTGCCGCCAACTGTTCGATCGTGTCGAGATCGCGTCCGATCACGCGCACGGCGATCGGCGCGGTAATGGGCGGGCCGTTCACGAATTCCTTGACGTGGATACGCGCGCTCGGATAGCCATCGAGTGCGTCTCGCAGCTCGTCGAGGCGCTTCGGCGTATTGCGAGTGTCGTACTCCTCGAGCTGCACGAACAGCTCGGCGTAGTTCGCGGCGTCGTGACGCATGATGTGGTTGTAGTAGATCTGCGGATTGCCGTGTCCGAGGTTCGAAAACCAGCTCTTGACCTCGGGCATCTGCGCGAGTTGCGCCTCGACGAACGCGACCGCGCGTTCCGTTTCTCGCAGGCTCGTTCCGTTGGGCGCTTCGATCGAGATCAGAAACTGCGGCGTGTCGGCCTTGGGAAACAGACTGCTGCCGATGATGGGCGCGATGATCCCGGAGACGAGCAGCGAGCCGCCGAGCGCGATCGCAACCGTGCGCTTGGGTCTTGCAAGGCAATAGTGCAACGCCGGCCGGTAGTAGCGGTGAATCGCACCCATCACGCGCTGCAGGATCGCGTTCCCGTGCGGGTCTTCCTTGTCCTTGAGCACGCGGCTCGCGAGGAACGGGATGATGAAGAGCGCGATGAGCAGAGAGCCGAGAATTGTCGCGACGACGGTCATCGGCAGCACGCGGATGAACTTGCCCGCCGTGCCGGGCAGAGCGAGCAGCGGCAAGAACGCGAAGATCAGCGTGGCCGTACAGCCGATGATCGCCACGAAAATCTGACGCGTCCCCGCGAGCGCGGCTTCGGTGCGAGAGTATCCGTTGCGCAAGTGCCGCGCGATGTTCTCGGTCACGACGATCGAGTCATCGACCAAGAGCCCCAAGGCGACGACGAAACCCGCGATCGACAATTGATTGAGCGAATAGTCCAGCGCGTACAGAACCGTGAGCCCGAAAGCGAGCGAGAGCGGGATCGAGATCATGACGATGCCGGCCGCGCGCCAGCCGAGCGGCAGCAGCGTCAGCATGACGAGGGAGATCGCGATGCCGAAGTCCGTGTACAGGCGCGAGAGTCGAGCGCCGACGTTGCGCGATTGATCGAAGCCGCGGTGAAGCTCGATCCGGTTCGGAAGCCCGGTCTCGAAGCGCTGCACGGCAGCGTCGATGCGTTCGCGAACGTCGAGGATGTTGTAGCCCTCTTTCTGATTCGCCGTGACGAACACCGCGCGCCTGCCGTTGAAGCGTCCGACGTAGCTCCACGGTTGAGATTCCCAGCTCACGTTCGCGACATCGCGCACGCGCACGATGCGGCCTTCGTGCGAGGCGACGACCGTATCGCGCACCTGATCGAGCGAGGTGTAGCTGCCCGATGTCTTCAAGCTGAAGCTGCGCGGTCCAAGATCGACGACGCCGGCCGGGATGTTTGCGTTCTCGCTCTCGACCGCTTGTATGACGCGGCTCGGCGATAATCCGAGCTCCGCCATGCGCTTCAAGTCGACCTCGATTCTCAGCTCGCGCTTGGGAAACGCCCACGTTTCCGCGGTGCGGACGCCGTCCACGGTTTTCAACGTGTCTTTGAGCTCGCGCGCATAGTCTTCGAGCTCGCGATACGAGGCGTTCTCCGAGACGAGCGCGAGCTGCACGATGTTGACGAGACCGGGACTGATCTTGCGAACTTCTAGCGAGCTGATGTCTTGCGGCAACTCGGGTCGAAGCGCGTTCACCTCGCGCGTGACCTCGTCGTACTTCTTGTCCGCATCGGCGGAGGCGAGGAATTCGATGGTCACGAACGCGAGTCCGTCAGCAATCGACGTTTCGATCGTTTTCACGTCGTCGAGCTCGGCGAGACGATCCTCGATCGGTTTCACGACGAGCCGTTCCAGGTCCTTCGGGTCGGCGCCCGGGTAGATCGTGGTGATGAAGAAGGCCGGTATCTTGAAGAACGGATCCTCCTCGCGCGGCACGCTCGCGAACGCGAACCAGCCCATGACGATCAGGCAGAGAAAGGCGACGAGCGTGAATTGATAGCGACGTACCGGAAATTCGAGCAGGCGCATGATTCCGTGTCCTTTGCTATGCGTAGGGGTCAGCGCGCCCGCGAATCGCGATCGGTCGCCGTGTACAGCTTCGCTACGGGCGCATCGCCCTCGGCGATGCTGATCGACTCCCCGTCCTCGAGATAGAGCGCGCCATCGGTCACGACATGTTCACCGGGCTCGAGACCTTGTAAGAGCGCGACATGCTCTCCCTCGATGAACGCCACTCGCACCTCGCGGCGGTGCGCGCGGCCCTCGTTCGGCACGAAGACGCTTGCGCGATCGCCTTCGCCTTCGACGATTGCCGCGATCGGCACGTACACCTTGGAAGAATGCGTGGCGGCGGCCGGTACGATCGTCAGCTTGGCGACGAGCCCGCTCTTGAGCGAAAGCGCGGTGTTATCCAACGCAGCTTTGATCATGAACAAGCCACTTGCTGCATCGGCCGCACTGGCCACTTCGGTGATCGTTGCAGGCACGACCTCGCCCGGCAACGCATCGAGACGCACGTGCGCCGCATCGCCCGGTTTCACCTGCACGATCTCGCGATCGGCGAGGCCGGCGCGAACGATGAAACCTGATTCGTTGGCACCGAGGACGAGAATCGGCGCGCCCGCGGCCACGAGCTCGCGTTCTTCGGCGAGCCGCTGCAGCACCGTTCCGTCGTACGGTGCGACGATCCTCGCGTAGCTGCGATTGAACTCGGCGGCGCGCAGCGCGGCGGCGGCGACCTCGGTTTGAGTTCTGAGATCCTCCAACTGCTCGAGGCTGATCACGCTGTCGCGATAGAGCCGTTCGCCGCGCTCGAGGTCGCGTTTCGCCTTGTCGTGAGCCGCACGTGCTTGCTCGACTTGTGCCGCGATTTCGGTCTGCTCGATCTCCGCAAGCGTTTGACCGCGCTGCACGCGGTCTCCGGCATTGACGGCGATGCGTCGGATCACGCCGCCCACTTTGAACGAGAGTCGGAACTCATCGGCGTTCGCGAGCACGCCGTTCGTGCGGATCGGCGGTGCTGCCGGTCCCGTGGTGACTGCGGCGATCCTGACGGGTGTACCGGCCGGAGGCGGTTGCTCTTCCGTATCGGAGCAGCCGCCGAGGATCATGTACGCGGCTATCAGGCCGAGCATGGCAACTGTGCGCATGGACTTAGACTCCTGATGTCGGGTCGATCGGCAATTCGCCGTCCGATGTGGCGTATTCGAGCTCCGCGCGACGTGCGAGCACATCGAAGCGGGTGATCGCGAGATTGAGCTCGGCGCTCGTGAGCGTGCTTCGCGCGTCGATGAACTCGACTTGGTTGATGACGCCTTCATCGCGCTTGCGGCTCGCGATCCGGAATGCGGCGCGCGCGGCGTCGGCGCGCGCCTGTGCCGTTGCGAGCGATGCGCGGGCCGTCTGCAGGCGATCGTATGCCTGCTGCACTTCGAGGCGGATCTGTTGGGCGAGCTCCTCTTCGCGCAGCACGAGCTGACGCTGAGCAGCGCGTGCCTGAGCAATGCGAGCGGAATCCGCGCCGCCGTCGAAGAGCCGCCACGTGAAGACGAGCGATGCGACCCCGAAGTTGTAGCCGTCGCCGACTCGGTACGTTTCGCCTTGCGTGCCGGCATCGAGCCCGATCGAAAGCGTCGGCCACTTGCGATGTCGGGCGATGCGAATCTGCTCTTCGCTCGCTTCGCGCAACTCTTCGACTTGCGCAACCTCGGGCCTTCGTGTGAGCGCGCTCGCCCACAGCTGTTCGAGCGCCGCATCGCGCTCGCTCGTCGTGACGGGTGGCGCGCTTGGCTCGATAGGCATCGTGAGGTCGCGATTCAACAAGAAGTTGAGGTAGCTGCGCGCTTGGCGGGCCAGGTTTTCGACTTCCCGCTTTTGTTGTTCGACCGCGAGCAATTCGGCGCGCGCGCGCAGCACTTGGTCTTCGGTGATCTTGCCGTTCTCGTACAAGCTTTCATTGACGCGCACGTTCTCCCGCAGCAGCGTTTCGCTTGCCGCGACGATCGCGACGGAATCGTGTGCCTTGAGCCAATCGACGTAGGCAACCGTGATGTCGCGCCGCAATGCGCGCGCGATGGCCATGCGGCGATAGCTGCTCGCATCGAGCAAAGCGCGCTGAGCGCGCACCGCGGCGGGAATGGCGGGCGCGAAGATCGGTTGCCGTACGACTAGGCGAGTGTCTTGCTCACGCTCGCGCAGGAACGGTACGGCTTGATCCCGCACTTGCGGGAAGCGCGGATCGAGTCCCTCCGCGACGAGCATCTCGTTCAACGTGGCGTACACGGGGTTGAGTGCAGTCCCGAGCGGAATGCCGATCTCGCGTCCGCCTTCGGCACGCGAATAGCGCCCTTCGAGCGTGATCTCCGGGAAAAAACGCGCGCGCGCCTCAGCAAGCGCCTCCGCTGCCTTCTCCACCTCGAGCGTCTCGCTCTGCATCGCGAGATTGCTTCGCAGGCCTTCCCTGACGTAACGGTCGATGACTTGATCGAACGGTGCCTGGGCGAGTGCAGGCTGCGCGCCTAATCCAAACAAGGCGCATGCGACGCCCAAGAGAGCAACGTGATCGCGGATCGCCTTGCGTCGAGATCTACGTGCCATATGCCGACCTTGTGCGCGTCAGGTGTGTAACTATTAGACAAGTGTCAAAGATTGCTCAAAAAAAGGCGTCAGTCGGCCTTGGGACCCGCCAACATGCCGCGGATCAATTCGATCGCGTGCTGCGTGAGTTGCGGCACGCTGATGCCGACCTGCGCGAGCGGTTCGCCCTTCGTCATCGCAATCTGAATGATTCCGTGGGTAAAACCCCAAAGCACGCGCGAAGTCACAGCCAGATCGCCGAGGTCCGACCGTATCGTCCCGTCCTCTTGGCCGAGCATGAGTGCCGACACCACGACCTCGTGGACCTGACGGCCCACGCCCAAGCAGGCGAGCTCCTGCTCGCTGGGGCTGTTCGTCGTGACGGGTGCGTGGAGCTCAAGGCGCGCGCAAGCATCGAAATAAAAAGGAAATTCTTGCGAGTAGGCCATGTACGCCCGACCGATCGCGACGATTTTCTCGAGACCGGTCTTGCTTCGTTCGCTCGCTTCCTCGAAGCGCCGTTGCAGCGTTTCGAGCGCGCGGGCGGCGATCGCGAAGTGGAGCTCCTTCTTGTCCTTGAAGTACACGTACACGAGGGCACGGCTCAAGCGCGCGCGCTTGGCAACGCTTTCCATTGTGACGGCATCCCAGCCGACCTCTTTGTAGAGCGTCTCCGCGGCCTCGACGATCTCGATGCGGCGTCGATCCTTCTCTTCCTGGCGGCGCTCGGCAATATACGACATGCGAACGAGCCTAGCGCTCGTGTTGACGTTGTGTCAACAACTAGATCGATATCTAAAGCACATGAGCGACCGCCTCCCGGGAATAGGAATTGCGCGAACGGCCGGCGAGTGACACACATTGAGCGAGAACGAATGCGACGACCGAGCCCTCGGAGCGGCATTGAGTAGTAATCGAATTTTCCTCATGCGCCGGGAGGGTAGAGTCGGACCCTCTATCGAGTCTCCCACGCATGACGGCGTCGTCACCAACACTCCGACTTGATCGCGACCCGCGGGATGTCGAGGCGCTCGTGCGCCTCGTGCCCCTCTTCGCGGATCTCGAGCCACGGCTGCTGGATGCGATCGTCGCGCGGATTCGTTGGTTCTCATTGCCTGGAGGTACCACCCTGTTCGAAGCGGGAGATGCCCCCGATGCATTGTATTTCGTCGCGAGCGGGAGCTTGGGTGCGTTCACCGTGACACCGAGCGGCCACCGACGCTCTATCGGGCGGATCAGCGCCGGAGAAACGGTCGGCGAAATGGCGCTCATCTCCGGGAAGCCGCGCAATGCCACGGTGATCGCTTTGCGCGATTCAGAGCTCGGACGGTTCTCGCGCGACGACTTCGAGGCGTTGATGCTGTCGCACCCCGCCGGCTTGCTGCGCCTTTCGCAGTTGATGGTGCAACGTCTGGAATCGACGCAGCAACAAACGCGCGGCAATCAAGCCATTCCGCGCACGATTGCCGTTGCGCCGCACTCGCTCGCGGACGATGCGACCGAGTTCGCTACGAAGCTCGCAAGCGAGCTCAGGCAGCTCGGCCGCACGGAGCTCGTCTGGAATCGCCACGGCGTGAATCACACGAGCGCATGGTTTCATGCGCTCGAGCGCGCGAACGATTTCGTCGTATATGTGTGCGACGTCGAGCCGAGCAAGTGGAGCAAGCTGTGCCTGAGGCAAGCGGACGCGGTGTTGCTGCTCGCGCGCGCCGACGGCACGCCTAGCGAATGGCGTGCGCTGCACGCGGAGCTGCCGCGCTCGATGATCGCGCAACGCATGGAGATGGTGCTCTTGCACGAAGGCCGCGTCGCTCGCGGCGCCGCCGCGCGCTGGCTCAATCTCAAACCCGCCCTGTCGCATCATCACGTGCGCGCTCCGCGAGACATTGCGCGGCTCGCTCGCGCGATAACGGGCCATGCGCTCGGTGTCGTGTTGTCGGGAGGAGGGGCACGCGGCTTTGCGCACTTAGGGGTACTGCGCGCGATTCGCGAAGCCGGTATCGAAGTCGATGCCATCGGCGGCACGAGCATCGGTGCCGTGATCGCGGCGGGCTTTGCCTCCGAATGGGACGATCGCGAGCTGGTCGAACGCGTGCGGCGCAGCTTCGTCGAAACCAATCCCGTCAGCGACTACACGATACCGCTCGTCGCGCTCGCGTCCGGACGCAAAGTGACGGGCTTGCTCAAGCGCGAGTTCGAAGACGCCGTCATCGAGGACCTGCCGACGCCGTACTTCTGCGTCTCGACGAACTTGAGCTCCGGGCAAATCGCCGTGCACCGCCGCGGGGAGCTGTGGCGCTGGTTACGCGCAAGCGTGGCGATCCCCGGCGTGCTGCCTCCGGTCGTTCACAATGCGGAGCTGTTCGTCGACGGTGCGACGATCAACAACTTGCCCGTGGACGTGATGCGCGAAGCGCGTGTGGGCAAGATCATCGGGGTGGATGTCGGCGCCGATCGCGCATTTACCACCGACAGTGTCGATTCCGACGCGCCACCCTTCTGGCGAGTCTTTAGATGGTTTCGCGGGCGCAAGCACCGTATCAACATCCTGCAAATTCTGTGGCGCGCCGGCATGGTGAACAGCGCTGCGAATACCGCAAGCCGTCGCGAGCTATCCGATCTGTTGCTGCAGCCGCCGCTCGAGCAAATCGACATGTTGAACTGGCGCGCCTTCGATCGCGCGATAGAAGCCGGCTACGCGTACGCGAGCGCAAAGCTCGAGAAGTCGTCCTTCGCCTCTGGGAAGCAGTTTTCCATTACTGCCGCGGCAGCAGAAAGCGCATGCCCTGATGGTTGAGCACGACGCCGTCGCTTCTGATGCGCTCGATCGTCGGTCCTTCTGCTAGCGCTTGTCCCTCGACATACTTACGCATGTTCACGAAGACGAATCGCTCGGCGGGGACCGGCGAGTGGACATGAATATCTAGATGCATGTCCGGAAGGTGGGTGCCGCTCGCCCTCAAGGCTTGCAACGTCGGCAGCACTTCATTCGATTCCTCAGGTGCCGCCGGCGTGCCGGGGCGAGTGAGTGCCGGTGCCGTTTCGATCGGTCGTACGATCGGCGGTCCTTCCGGCACCTTCGCGGCGGCCGCCAAATTCGGACGATCGAGCGGATAGGAGGCGTCTGCTGGGAATCCCTCGACCGCGGCTTCGTCGGCCAGCGAACGTACCGCTGGGTTGCTGACAGTCGGCTGCGTCGGGCGGGGCTGGCGTTCTGGAGCGCGTGCGATCGGTGTCGCTTGTTGCGCGGGCGCGGGCGCAGGTTGCGCGGGTGCGTGGGCAGGCGGTTCGCTCGTCGTCACGGCGACGGACGCAGAGGTCGTCTCGCCGTCGCGCAACAGCACGAACAGCAGCACGGCGAGGTTCAGGAGGAGCAAGCCGCCCACGGCGAATGCCCACCACGGCTTCTCTTCGCGCCTTGCGGCGACTTGAACGTCGGCGAGCGAAGGACCGACCACGCGCTGGCGCGCGTTCTCCGATTTCTTGAGCGCCTCGAGAATGAAGCTCATCCGGACGCTCCTGCGCTCGTCGAGTCTTGAGCGATCAGAAGCGGCGCGTTCGCGGAGTTTGCGAGCGCGTCGAGAACGATCTGTGTCTGCACGCCTGCAATGCCATCGACGCGCAAGCGGTGACGACGCTGAAAGTCTTCGACCATCTGCACGAGCTCCTCGTCGTAGTAGTCGCTTGCTCCTTCTTCGGTCGGCCGCCCTTGGACGGCGTTCAACGTTTGGCGCAACCAGCGCACGCCTTCACCTTGCATGCCGGCAGAGAGCGCGCGCGGCGTGCGGACCTGCGGACGCCATAGCACGAGATAGTCGCCGAACCAAAATCGGGAGATCGATGCGATCGGCACGTCGAAATCCTCGCTCGGCATTCTGATATGCGCAGTCGTCGAGTCCAGGCCCGCAACGACCACTTGATGCGCATCGCCGCGATCGTCGACGAGCGTCAGAATCGCCGGCCGATTGAGCGTGCGCAGCTGACCCCACGAGCCTTGCTGGTACACGCATTCCAATCCTTGTGCGAGCGCTTGATCGCAAGGCCGGCCGTTCGCGGGATCGAAGTGTCCGCCCCACAACGAGAACAGCTGCGCGAATGCCGCTTCCGTACTCGTCTCGCCGGCGTGGGTTTCTAGCAGGACCGCCATATCGTGGTCGGCAACGTCTGCGACCTGCGAGACGGGCGTCGGTTCGGCGGTCATCGGCGCGGGCTCGGGAGCTTGCGAGTCAGCCGCCGCGACCGCCGGTGAGGAGGGCGTTGCACGATAGGTATCGAGGAGCAGCCACACGGCAAGCGCGAGCACCGCGATGCCGATCGCCGCCGAGCTGGTCACGAGTAGGCGCAACCAAGGCGGGCTGAACGAGCGGCCGTAGACTTCCGAAGCCGCAGCGCGGATCAGGCTCGGACCGATTCGATGTTGCTCTTGCGTAAACGCGCCCAACAACGCGCGGTCGCAGATGACGTTGATGATGCGGGGGACGCCGTCGCTCAAGCGATGCACCTCGCGCAGCGCCGCCGGTGTGAAGATCTCGCCGTTTGCGCCGGCGACTTTCAAACGATGCCGAACATAGGCGGCTGTCTCGGCTTTCGAAAGCGGGGCGAGGTGGTAGCGCCCGGTGATGCGCTGCGCGAGCTGCCGCAGCTCGACCCGAGCAAGGACCTCGCGCAGCTCCGGCTGCCCGATGAGGATAATTTGGAGGAGCTTGTGCGAAGCGGTCTCGAGATTGGTCAGCAAGCGTACTTGCTCCAACGTCTCGGGCGTCAGATTCTGCGCCTCATCGACGATGACCACGATTCGTCGGCCCTTTGCGTGCGCCTCGAGCAAGCGCTTGTTCAGAATATCGACGAGATCTTTGATGCTGTCGGTGTCCTCGTCTCGAACGAAGATTCCCAGCTCTTCGCAAATCGTGAGCACGAACTGAAGCGGGGTGAGCTGTGGGTTGAGGATGACGGCCACCTCGGCATGACCGGGCATCCTTTCCAATAGCGAGCGCACGACGGTGGTCTTGCCCGTACCGACCTCGCCGGTCAGTTGGATGAATCCGCCAGCTTCGTTGATCCCGTACAGCAGATGGGCGAGCGCCTCCGCATGCCGCTCGCTCATGAAGAGGTAGCGGGGATCGGGGGTGATGGCGAAAGGCTTTTCGCCAAGGCCGAAAAAGCTCGTGTACATATCGACTTATCGGAGGTCGCCCGAGCTTCGAACGAAGGGCTCGACATCATGATGCCCGCTCGCGCGGGCCGGTGCAAAGCACTCTCTTTTCGGGTCGTCCTGCCCTAATATTCCCGTCCCATCGCTCCGTCCATCGGTTCCCGCACTCTCGCCGCAGGGGCACGTCGCCAGGCTGAGACGTGCCGAGACGATCGGCGCTTCTCGGGTTTCAGAGGGATGGCATGGTCGTTAGTTCACTTCAGTCGTGATTCGAGGCGCCTTGCCGCTTCGCACATCGGCCGATAGGCTTCGCGCGCATTCGGTGGGTCGGAGCTGCTCCGGCCGCTACTGTCTATACGTCAACCGGCAATGCAATTCGAATGAAAGCCCTCTCGTTCCGCCAGCTCACCAAAACCTATAAGAACGGCGTCCGCGCGCTGAAGGGCATCGACTTGGACGTCGAGGAGCGGGACTTCTTCGCCCTTCTGGGGCCGAACGGCGCGGGTAAGACGACCGCCATCGGCATCGTTACCTCGCTCGTCAACAAGACGAGCGGAAAGGTCGAGGTGTTCGGGTACGACCTCGATACGCAGTTGGCGCTCGCGAAGTCTTGCATCGGCGTCGTGCCGCAAGAGGTCAACTTCAATCAATTCGAAACCGTCTCGACGATTCTGATCAACCAGGCTGGCTTTTACGGGTTGCCGCGGCGCATCGCCCACGACCGCCTCGAGAAGTATCTGACTGCGCTGCAGCTCTGGGACAAGCGCAACAGCGTTTCGCGCACGCTGTCCGGCGGCATGAAGCGCCGGCTCATGATTGCCCGAGCGCTCATGCACGAGCCGAAGCTCCTGATCCTCGATGA
>JAAYXG010000476.1 GCA_012516015.1 Lysobacteraceae bacterium
CCCGGCATCGTGATCGGCAAGAAGGGCGAGGACATCGAGAAGCTGCGCGGGCAAGTCGCGAAGATGATGAGCATGCCGGTGACGGACGTGCGCATCAACATTTCGGAGATCAGAAAGCCCGAGCTCGATGCGCAGCTCGTCGCGGAAGGCATTGCGCAGCAGCTCGAGCGACGCGTGATGTTCCGCCGCGCGATGAAGCGCGCCGTGACGAACACGATGCGCATCGGCGCGCTCGGCATCAAGGTGCGCGTGTCGGGCCGCTTGAACGGCGCGGAGATCGCGCGCACGGAGTGGTACCGCGAAGGGCGCATTCCGCTGCATACCTTCCGCGCGGACATCGACTACGGCTTCGCCGAGGCGAAGACGACGTACGGCGTCATCGGCGTGAAGGTCTGGATCTTCAAGGGCGAGGTCTTCAATCAACAGGAACAGGTGGCGGAGCCGACCGAAGGTCAAGCCGCTCAACCCCCCGTGGAGGCGACGGCCTGACGATCAGTTGACGGTTGAGGGTTGACAGTTGACGGCCAGAGGGTCGCAACGTTCCAACCGCCAACTGTCAACCGACAACTGTCAACCGAGATAGCTTTTATGATGCAACCTAAGCGCACGAAGTATCGCAAGCAGTTCAAGGGGCGCAACGCCGGCCTGTCCCAGAGCGGCAACTATGTCGCGTTCGGCGAGTACGGCTTGAAGGCGACGAGTCGTGCACGCATGACGGCCCGCGAGCTCGAAGCGGCTCGTCGCGCGATGACCCGCTACGTGAAGCGCGGCGGCCAGATTTGGGTGCGCGTGTTCCCCGACGTGCCCGTTACGAAGAAGCCGCTCGAAGTTCGCATGGGAAGCGGCAAGGGCAACGTCGAGTACTACGTCGCGAAAGTGAAGCCCGGCAAGGTGCTGTTCGAGATGGAAGGCGTCACCGAGCAGACTGCCCGCGAGGCGTTTCGCCTGGCCGCTTCCAAGTTGTCGGTCGACACGCAGTTCGTGATTCGACATGTCAGAGCAGGTTAAGCAATGAACGCGAAAGAACTGCGACAGAAGTCGCCCGCGGATTTGCAGAAGGAGCTCATCGAGCTTCGCCGCGAGCAATTCAATCTCCGCATGGCGAGCGCTACGGGCCAGCCGGCGAAGCCGGATCAGTTTACGAAAGTCCGCCGCAGCATCGCGCGCGTGAAGACCGTGATGGGCGAACAGCGCCGGGCTGCGCAGAAGAGTAAGTAACCATGAGCAACCAAGAAGTCGCTGCGGAAAGCGCCGGCAAGAAGTCTGCGAAGACGCTCACCGGCAAGGTGATCAGCAACAAGATGCAGAAGAGCATCCGCGTTGCCGTCGAGCGCTACGTGCCGCATCCGCGCTACAAGAAGTATCAGCGCCGCACCACGAACTTCCTCGCGCACGACGAGAACAACGAGTGCAACGAGGGCGATGTGGTCGCGATCGAGGAGTGCCGGCCGCTGTCGCGTCACAAGAGCTGGCGGCTCGTGAAGATCTTGAGCCGCGCTGCGCAACCGGGTCGGACGACGGGAGAGACGACGCCATGATTCAGATGCGCACGATGTTGAATGCCGCTGACAACAGCGGTGCCCGCAGCCTGATCTGCATCAAGGTGCTCGGCGGCTCGAAGCGTCGCTATGCGACCGTCGGGGACGTCATCAAGGTGAGCATCCGCGATGCGATCCCGCGCGGCAAAGTGAAGAAGGGCGAGGTGTACGACGCAGTGGTCGTGCGTACGAAGTTCGGCGTTCGTCGTCCGGACGGCTCGCTGATTCGCTTCGACGGCAATGCCGCCGTCTTGCTCACGAACAAGCTGGAGCCGATCGGTACGCGTATCTTCGGGCCGGTCACTCGCGAGCTGCGTACGGCGCAGTTCATGAAGATCATCTCGTTGGCACCGGAAGTTTTGTGAGGGCTCGGGGCTCGAGGCTCGGGGCGTGGGTAAGAAGAGACTTTCTGGCCCAAGCCCCGAGCCCCAAGCCCCAAGCCCGAGGTTAGGGTAATGAACAAGATTCGCAAAGGTGACGAAGTTGTCGTGATTGCGGGCCGAGACAAGGGCCGCCGCGGCACGGTCATCAAGGTTCTCGAGGACAAAGTGCTCGTCGAGAACCTCAACATGGTGAAGCGGCACACGAAGCCGAATCCGCAGCGCAATCTGCAAGGCGGGATCATCGAGCGAGAGGCTCCGATCCACGTGTCGAACGTGATGCTGTGGAACCCGGTTGCGAAGAAGGGCGATCGCGTCGGCGTTCGTACGCTTGCGGACGGACGCAAGGTACGCTTCTTCAAGTCGAACCAGGAAGTCGTCGACGCATGACAGGCTCGAGGCGTGAGGCTACAGCCGCCTGAGCAATCAGAGAGAGTTTTATGGCCAGACTTGCACAGCTATATCGCGAGAAGATCGTACCCGAGCTCCAGAAGTCGCTCGGTATCGCGAACGTCATGGAAGTACCGAAGATCACCAAGATCACGGTGAACATGGGCGTCGGCGAAGCCGTCGCGGACAAGAAGATCATGGACAACGCCGTCGCCGATCTCACGAAGATCACGGGGCAAAAGCCGCTCGTGACCCGCGCGCGCAAGTCGGTCGCGACCTTCAAGGTTCGCGACGGGCTTCCGATCGGCGCGAAGGTGACGCTGCGCGGCGCGCGCATGTACGAATTCTTGGATCGCCTCGTGAACATCGCGATGCCGCGCATTCGCGACTTCCGCGGCGTGAGTGCACGCTCGTTCGACGGTCGAGGTAATTACAACTTCGGCGTGAAGGAGCAGATCATTTTCCCGGAGATCGCCTACGACCAAATCGATGCGATCCGGGGTATGGACATCACGATCACGACGACGGCGAAGGACGACAAGGCAGGTCGTGCGCTGC
>JAAYXG010000477.1 GCA_012516015.1 Lysobacteraceae bacterium
CACCCACCCTTGGGACAGTAGGCGCTGGTAGGCATCGCGCGTCTCGGGCTGCAGCAAGGCGTCCTTGCGCCAGTTCTTCGGGTTGTAAATGTCGAAGTCGGTCGGTACGACGTTGTAGTCGCCGGCAAGCACAACCGGCATGCCGCAATCGTAGAGCGTCTTTGCGTGCTCGATGAGCCGCTCGAACCACGCGAGCTTATAGTCGAATTTCTCGCCGGGTTGCGGATTGCCGTTCGGCAAGTATAAGCAGCCTACGCGAATCCCTTTGACGTCGGCCTCGATGTACCTGCTGTGTGTATCGTCCGGATCGCCAGGCAGCCCGCGACGAACTTCGACCGGCTCTTCGCCCTTCGCGAGGATCGCAACGCCGTTCCACGAGCGTTGCCCATGCCACACCGCACCGTAGCCCGCCGCGCGGATGGGCACGATAGGAAAGTTCTCATCGGGCGCTTTGAGCTCTTGCAGGCATGCGATATCGGGCTGCTCCTTCTCGAGCCATGTGAGGAGATGACCGAGTCGGCTCGCGATACCGTTGACGTTGAAGGTGGCGATCTTCATGAGCTGTGATGTGTAGCGTGTGGGAGAAGGCGATCACCGAGCGGCGATCCGCCGCTCGGACGAGACGCCTTACCCTACACGATACGCATCACACTTCACACACGCGCACCCCTACTGCGGCGCGGAGGGTTGCGCCGGCAGGTCGGCGGGGTTGTGTTTGCTCAGGAACGCTTCGACGCGTTTGAGATAGTCCACCAGGTTCTCGCGCGACTCGAATCCGTGCCCCTCGCCGTCGTAGATCACATACTCGTGCGGCTTGTTCGCCTTCGTGAGTGCAGCATGCATCTTCTTCGTGTGAGACGGGGGTACGGTTTCGTCGCGACTGCCATGCGCCAGCAGCAGCGGTATGCCGATGCGGTCCACGGCCTTCAGGGGCGAGACGGTCGCGAGATCGAAATCCTCGTCGCCTTGCACGTCGCTGCGCCAGCTTCGGTAGTAGCGTGTCGCGGTGAATAGCTTTCGGTCGTACCGCAGCATCGCCTCGACGTCGGAGACGCCTGCGTAACTGATTGCGCAACGATAGATCTCGGGGTTGCGGGCGGCAGCCCACATCGCGGCGTAGCCGCCGAATGAGGCCCCCATGATGCATACGCGCTTCGGGTCGACGATGCCGCGCTCGACGAGCCACTTGACGCCATCGTCGATGTCGTCCTGCATGCCGCGGCCCCACTGTCCTTCTCCCTTCTCGACGAAGGCTTTGCCGTATCCGGTGGAGCCGCGAAAGTTCGGCTGCAGCACGGCGTAGCCGCGATTCGCGAGGAACTGCACCTCGTAGTCGTAGAACCATTCGTCGCGAGCGAACGGTCCGCCATGGGGCACGACTACGAGCGGCAGTCCTTTCGGTTCGCGCTCGCGCGGCAGCGTCAAGTAAGACGGAATCTCGAGGCCGTCGCGCGCCTTGTAAGACACGCTCTCGACCGGGGCGAGCAGCTTCGGATCGATACGCTCGTAAGGTTTCGCGAGCAAATGCATCTTGCCGACCGCGAGGTCGTAAACATAGTAGCGGCCAGGGTCGGAGGCGGTGGAGGTCCAAACGATCATTCGTTCGTGGTCGCGGCTCCGTGAAATGATCCAGTTCATGCGATCAGGAATCGCATTGTCTATCTGCTCTTGAATCACCTTCAGCTCGGGATCCAACCATTCGATGCGCCGGCGGTCGTCCACGTAGTGGATGGCGCGAATCGATCCGTCATCCGCGATGTCGATGTAATCGATATCCACGGTCGGATGCTCGAACACCGTTTCGCCGATTTCGTCCTGCGCTATGTCATAGCGGTAGAGGCCGAAGCGTCCCGTGCGAGCGTTCGAGACGAGATAGCCTTGGTCGCTTCCCGACACGAGCACGATATTGTCGATCTCGCCGCTTGCCTCCTTATCCGAGGCTTTCACGTTCACGATCCGCTCGAAGCGAGAGTCGCCGTCTTTGCGGTATAGAACCCAGCGCCGGTTCTTCGTTCGGCCGATGCCGGTGCGAACGACACCGGAAGAGTCTGCGAACCACTGCCACACACTCGGTTGCGAAGGCACGACCTTCTTGAGCTTGACCGTGTCGAGATCGACATGCCAGACCGATGGGTAGTCGTAGATCGTCTGCTGCATCGAGAGCAGGAGCCACTTGCCGTCCGGATCGAGGTAAATGACGTCATCGCCTTGGATTCCCGCCGATCGTTTTCCGATGAAGTGAGCCTGCTCGTTCGTGAGATCGACCATGACGAGGCGCGTCACGTAGATCTCGCTGCCGAACAAGCGCGACGACAATCCCACGCTGATCAACAGCCGATCGTTGCCCGCCCATCGATACCACAAGAGGTCGCGCTTCTCGGGAATCGGTATGGTGGTGGATTTCGTGCTGTCGTTCAGGTCGACGACGGCAAGCCTCAGCTCGCCTTTCACGTACGCGCGCGCCAGTAAGCGACGGCCGTCCGGGGAAATGCGAGGGCGCACCATGAAGGGGAGGGCACCGAAGTCTTCGACGCTGATGCGCTGAAGGCCGGCCGCTGCGGGAGGCGTATCCGGCGGCGTTGCTCGTTTGTCGGCTATTGCCGCGCCAGAGGCGGCCCATGCGATGAGCCATAGGGTCGCTGCGATCCGTGACCGAGGGGTTCTCATATTGTTCTTCCCACTGTCGGGCATGTCCTGCCCTCGCGTGCATTGTGCATAGAAGCAGGGCGATGTCACTCGTATTGAACAGAATGAAAGCCGCATAGAAACGTTCTAACCGTCTCGGCGCGGCGATGACGATGGGTTGCGCCTATCGAGTCGGGCCGCTCGAGCGCTCGTCTACCTCATCTTCGACAACTGCGATTTCCAATCCGCGCCCGACTGCAAGGATCTCTTCGAGGTCGAGCAGCCCCATGCACGGCATTGCGCCGCGCCTAGGGACCGCATCGCGCAGCAACTTGCGCGCAAGAGCAATCGCCGGAAAGCATGGGATGTGCGGTCCATGGTCGTTCGCCGCGATGAGCGTCCACGTTCGCGTGTGGGGTTGCGAGCGGCCATTGAGTCCTCGCACGTGAACGCGCATCGCACTGTGCTTCGAGCCGCGGCGCGCTCGTGCTGTCGCGAGTCGATGCAGGCGCGGCACGAAAGGAACGAGCGAGCTCAGCAATATCGAGCGAACGGCCCAGGCGCCCAAGCCGATTGCGAGCATGCTCGACGGTTGCGCGACGCCGGCACGGAAGACGACTGACTCGACGGACGGATATCGATGAGGAAACAAATCGAGATCCGGCACGTCGCAGTTCGCGACGCATCTCAGGCCGAGCGGATCCGGAAACCGCATCCACTTCAGGTCCTGCCAGCCGTGTACGCGCCGCCAGCGACCGTCGTGCCACCGTTCGAAAGGCTTGCCTGCGTACGAGAGCACGCCGCTCATCGTTGCGAGCCCAGGCGGAATGGCGCCCGAGGTGATGACATGCTCGATCGAATGGATAGATGAGAAATCTCGAGCGAGCCGGTCGACGACGGCCGACGAGAGCGCCGGCAACGAACTGGCGCCGCTTACGACCAGCGTCTCGCTCCGCTTGGCTGCGTCGTCGAGCGCCCGAATGCCGCACACGAATGCGCGAGCGTCCGCGAGATCGACGTAGTGCGCACGGGCTTCGATACATGCGTGCGGCACCGCATAGTCTTGTGTCTGGAAGGGTCCCGCAGTGTGAATGACGATCTTCGCATCCGCTCGCGCGAGCGCTTCGGCAAACGAGGGTGCGTGACAATCGACGGCGAACGGTTCCGCATTGCCGCCGACTTCTCGTGCGAAGCGCTCGGCCCGTTCGCGACTACGTCCTGCGATGAGGACACGATGGCCTGCGGCATTCGCGTCGGAGGCGAGTGCCGCGACGATTCGCCGGCCGAAATTGCCGTATCCGCCGAGTACGACGACCGAACCCATTCTCAGCTCAGAAAGCGTTCGGCGTCGGACGCGCTCGGTACGAGGCAGACCTCCCGTCGGCCGAAGAAGCGGTAGCGATTTCGTGCGAGCCAGCGATAGCTCGCATCGCGCATCGGTCTCGGCACGATGCGCATGCTTCGGGCGATCGATCTCCAGAGGAATCCGAAGTTGAGCAGCACGCGCGCTATCGCGTCCGTATCGGTGTACGCGCGACCCTGCTCGAGCAGTAGAAAAGAAACCGGATCGTGCGGGTCGATTCCGTGTTCACGGAGCAGATCGTGTCCCGTCGCGCTTTGCATGGCCGCAAAGCGAAAAACGCCTCGTCGGTCGTGCCGCAGAACGAAGCTCACCCAGCGGCTGCACAGCACGCACGCGCCATCGAAGACGATGACGCTATTCGATTCGACTTTCATGCTCGACCATCCAGCCGCTATAGCGGACCAGCAATCCGACTCCGCGCATCTCGGCGCGGACGTCGAATCGATACTGTGTGCCGTCAGTCGTTTCGTGAGCCTCGCAAGCCGCGAACCACGATGCAGGCAGGGGAAACAAGAGAAAACGCGCCCCGCGCAACAGCCATGTGATCCTCTCGGAGGTTGCCGCGAGCTCGAATCTGAGCGTGACCGCGCCAAGTCGTTCTTCGAGGATGCGGCTTCGGTCCCGGAGCACGGAGGTCATCTCATGCGTGCCGAATCGGCGCGCCCACGTTTCACCGCCGCGCCCGCACTCGATGGCGACCTCGACGTCGATGTCCTCGTGCGAAGGCGGCAGCCGAGCGATCGTCGCGAGTACGCGCGCAAGGATGCCGCGCCCGCGTTCGATCGTGCATCGCCCCGCATATCGCTTGCGCGCTCGGGCGTCATGGATGCGCTGTAAGACCGGCGACAGATTCTCGAATGAAGCGCCTAGAAGTCGTGCGTAGAGCGAGCTCATGGTGAGATGTCTATCGAATCCGCAATGACGGTGCACGGTCCTCACTATGATAGAGGATCGCCCTGATATCCGATCGTTTCGGTCTTTTCGCCCGCTTCATG
>JAAYXG010000478.1 GCA_012516015.1 Lysobacteraceae bacterium
AGCACTTTTCGCGCTCTCGATCGCGAATCAGGAATTGCTGGTACAGCGCGAAGACCGCGGCGCCCGCTAGGCCGACTCGATACCACGTGCCGAGCTCGAGCTCGCGGCCCGCGAGCCACAGTGCAAACAGGGACATGAGCTGCATCACGCCCACAATGAAGCGGTCCGCGTCGCCGAACAGAATCGCGCTCGAGCGGATGCCGAGCTTGAGATCGTCGTCGCGATCGACCATCGCGTACATCGTGTCGTACACCATTGTCCACAGCAGACCGGCAAGGAAGAGCAGCCAGGCGATTCGCGGCACTGCGCCGGTTTGTGCCGCGAATGCCATCGGCACCGACCACGTGAATGCCGCGCCCAAGTAGAACTGGGGAATCGGGAAGAACCGCTTCATGAACGGATACGTCATCAGCAGGAAGCCGCCGATCAACGCGAGTAGCTGTGTGAGCTTGTTCAACGTGAGCACGAGCCCGAGCGCGATGAGCCCGAGCGCGATGCAGAGCGCGACGGCTTCGATGGGGTCGAGCTGCCCGGTCACGAGCGGTCGATCGCGCGTCCGTTTCACATGCCCGTCGAGATTACGATCGGCAAAGTCGTTCATCGCGCAGCCGGCCGAGCGCGTGAGCACGACGCCGAGCACGAATACGACGAATACCTGTTGGTTCGGCTCGCCGTCGGAAGATATCCAAAGCGCCCACAGCACGGGCCAGAGCAGCAGCCAAATGCCGATCGGCCGATTGAGGCGAGTGAGCTGCAAGTACGCACGGGCCTTGACGCCGATGTGCGGCAGCGTCTCGGTGAAGAGCGTGGTTGCAGAAATCCGATGGCCGAGCCAGCGCAGACGATTGCGAAGTGTTGCCTGAGCGTTCATCGAAAAGCCGTGACTCAATGAAGCAAAATCCAAAAGAAGCCCTGAGCGCTCTTGCCTTCAGCCAACAGCCTACAGTCTTCAGCCTGTCTCTTCACACCTTTCCGAATCGTTCTCCATGCCCGATCCAGCGGCGCAACAAAGAAGGAATATTCTCCGTGAACCGAGCGAGCATCAGCTCGGCGGCCTTCTGCACGGCCGGAAGCAAATCGGCATCGCGCATCAAGTCGGCGACGCGCATCTGCATGAGTCCCGTCTGTTTCGTACCGAGCAGCTCGCCGGGTCCGCGCAGCTCCAGGTCGCGCCGCGAAATCTCGAAGCCATCGTTCGTCGCGCGCATGACGCCGAGGCGCTCGCGCGCCACTTCCGTTAGCGGCGCTCGATAGAGAAGCACGCACGTGCTCTCCGCCGATCCGCGTCCCACACGCCCCCGCAACTGGTGCAATTGCGCAAGCCCCATGCGCTCGGCGTTCTCGATCACCATCACGCTCGCGTTCGGTACGTCCACGCCAACTTCGATGACGGTCGTCGCGACGAGCACGTCGATCTCGCCGTCTTTGAAGCGCGCCATCACGGCTTCTTTTTCGCGGGGTTTCATGCGTCCGTGGACGAGGCCGACGTGGAGCTCGCTCAAGGCTTCCGCGAGTGCTGCGGCGGTTTCTTCGGCCGCTTGCGCGTTCAATTGATCCGATTCTTCGATGAGCGGGCAGACCCAGTAGGCTTGCCGTCGCGCGCGACATGCTTCTCGAATGCGCACGACGACTTCGTCGCGCCGCGTTTCGGGCAATGCGACCGTTTTGACGGGCGTGCGCCCCGGCGGCAGCTCGTCGATGATCGATACGTCGAGATCGGCATACGCCGTCATCGCAAGCGTGCGCGGGATCGGTGTCGCGGTCATGATGAGCTGATGCGGGAAGCGGCCGGCGGCAAGACCCTTCTCGCGCAGCAGCAATCGCTGATGCACACCAAAGCGATGCTGCTCGTCGACGATGACGAGCCCCAGGCGTTGGAACTCGACCCCTTCTTGAAACAGCGCGTGCGTCCCGATCGCGATC
>JAAYXG010000052.1 GCA_012516015.1 Lysobacteraceae bacterium
GTCTACCCTCTCACCAATTGTCTACCCCCTCCCTAACCCTCCCCCGCTTCGCAGGGGAGGGAACGTTTCTGGCTACAGTCTACAAGACAAGACTACAGCCTAAACTCATACAGCCCGGACTCATCCCTGGTCCCGCAGCTCGAGCTTATTGTCGACGTCACGAACGCCTTCGACGTTCTTGGCGACCTGTGTCGCGCGGCGGCGAGCTTCCGCATCGTCGACGAATCCGCTCAGCTGAACCGTTCCTTCGAACGTCTCGACGTTGATCTGATATGCCTTTGTCGTCGAATCGGCAATGAGGGCAGACTTCACCTTTGCCGTGATGACGCTATCGTCAACGACGCGTCCGGCGGTCGCACCGGCATTCTCCATCGTGCCGGTCTCCGAATTCGATGCGCATCCGATCAAGCCCGTCGCGAACAACGCAACCACGAATCCAATCGCTCTCTTCTTGACCATCTTGAAACTCCTACGTTGAGACCCGGATAGCTAACTAAAGAAGAATCGAGAGGGCGTGGAAGTTCCAGGCTGCGTACGCGCATCCACTATGAAAATTCGTCGTACGAGACGACCATGCAAACGAAAAGGCCCGGCGGGAGCCGGGCCTTTTCTGATTCGCGATGACCTCGCGGCTAAACAGGATTGCCTATCGTGCCGTTGCAGATCGGGCCCAACGCAACGAGATTATCGAGCGCGCTCCCATTGCCCAATGCCGTGCCGAATCGGGTCGTGAACAACCCGATCTCGCTATGAAGAGCCATGTAGTTGAGCAGCACCGTCTGCACCAGCAGGTTCACGCTGTTCGCTGCGGGGCTGCTCGCCGTCTCGACATCGCCATCCCGACGGAAGTATCCGATCTGACGCGTGCCGTTCATCAGTTCGGGTGGGCGCGTTGGATTGTAGACGAGGAAGAACGACGCAGCTGTCTGCTGATTGTCGCCGGTCCATACGCCTTTCCCGCGTCCGTTGACGGAATCGTCGATCGCGCCGTTGGACGACAAGGACCCGTCGCTGAAGACGTACAGCATCAGCGGCTTGCCTTGGCGTGCAGCGTATTCCAGGCATGCACCCATGCATTGGCCGGCACGGAAGTCTCGTATCTCGCCGGTTGCACGCTCGCCCGTGTGGTAGTCGAAGCCGCCCATGCTGATCGTACCTGCGCCCGCATTGCCTTGAATGACGAGCTTCATCACGGACGCCGTTTTCTGGAATTCGCCGTCTCCGCCGAAGTTCGGCCCGAAGATCGCGGTGATGTCCGGATCCTGGGCCGGATCGAGCGCACCCGGATCGCTGAACGTATTGACCGTATCGGCTGTCTTCACGTAGCCGCACAAGAATCGCTTACGAATCTCGACATCTTGTTCGTAGTCGAGCGCAGTCGTCACCGTGCCCGGTTCCAGCAACTCGACAGGTCCCTCGTCCAAGCCGACTTTCGACTTGCTGAGGAGCGCCATCGTCTCGAGCGACCGCACGGTATCTTCGGGTCGAAGAATCTTCGCGACGTCGCCCGTATCGACGAGCCCCCTGACATCGCTCGCCCGATCGATCTTCGTCGGCCGATTCTCCGGATCGATCAGCGAAGCGGGCGCCATCGAATTGCCGCCGGATTCCGAGTTCTGGGATCCGATCAGCGTGAGTAGCTCGCCCTTTGCACCCGCTCTCGCGATACCGTACATCGGGTTGTGCGGATTGTTGCCCGTGTCGTTCTCGGAGCGTGCCGGGATGATGGCGCCGTTGCAGTTCGCGCGCGTCGTCTCGCTGGTCATCGAGAGCATCCCACGCAAGAACGCGCTGTCGGTATGGAAGGCCAACCCGAACTGCGTATCGACAAACGTGCCGGTCGAGGCATCGGGCACCATACCGCCGGGCAGCCCCAGTTTCGAATAGCCCTGTACGCTCAGCGTATCGAGCTGATCCCGCGTTCCGACGAGCACGTTGGAACCGGCGATGCTCGCACCACCCGCCAAGTCGAAACAGATGAACGGAATCTTGCCCGCGCCGCCCGTGATATTGCAGACATCCTCCTTCAAAGAGAGGATGTCCGGTGTGAGCGTCGTCGTCGGTGCCGCGCCGGCGCGACCGGATTTCAAGAGCGATGTCAACATCGTCGGCGCGACGATCGTCGCCGCTCCCGTCAGGAATCCTTGCGCCAGGAAGTCGCGACGCGTGACCGGCTTCTTGTGCGCCTCGTGCCGCAGCGGCTCGTTGAGACCGTACGCTCGCTTTCTTCGAGACTTGATGATGAACGACATGAGAACCGCCCCTTATTGAACGATCGTCGTAGCGCTGCCGAGCGCGGCGCCACAAGCTGCTGTAGCCACATCGTATGTGCGTTGAGCCGTCGTACAGGCGCTCGCGTTGCACAATTCCTCGATCAGTACGTCGAGCTTGTCTTGCACGTCCGACTGCAACGGTTGGCTCATCACGTTGCCGATCGCCTTCGCATACAACGGACCGATGATCGCGCTGCGATCCCCCGCCGTCGTAATGCTCGTCGGGAACAAGCCGTCGAAGAACTCATTGCGCAGGTTGGCATCGTTGATCATCACGCTGCAGTACTGCAGCGCCAACTGCGCGACCGACGTTTGATGCGACGACAAGAACGCCTGAATATCCGTGATGGCCGGCAGCGATTGACGAATGTTCCGATACGTCGCTTTCACCGCGGCGTTGTTCGGGCTGACGCCCGTGATCGCTGCCATCGTCGCGTTGATGGCATCGAACGTGCGCACGCCGATGTCCGATGGACGACTGACGTACGTGGGCGACACCGGCACCGCCCCCGCGAAGGCCGAGCAAGGATCGCTCTGCGTCCCGAGCTGATCGAAGCACAGATAGAACTCATCGCCCGCCGGGCCGAGCTCGAGCGGAATCACGGTGCCGACGTCGGAGATCGGATAGCCCGTCTCAGGCGAATAGCCTTCGTCCGTAATCGTGATGTCGAGCAAGCGATACGCTTGGCCCACCTGCGGCTCGGCGCCATTCATGCCGATGCGCATGCCCTTCAGTGGGATGTTGCCGGGGCGCACAGCCGGATCGAGACTGATGAAGGCCGGCTTATGGAATAGATAGCCGTGGCTGTCGTACTGCTCCGCTTCGAATATCACATAGGAATCGGCAACGCCCGTGATGTGTTCGACGCCGAACAGCAGGTAGTACTTCTGCCCCACGCCGGCCGCGAAGTTCTGTTGAATCTGCTCCTCGGTCAAAGCCCGATCGTGGATTGCGACGAGGCGCACGACACCCGCCCAGGGTCGATCGTTACTGACCTCGTTTCCGAGCACGAGCGCGAAGCTGTTGTCCCATTCGCCGAGCGTGCCGCCGCCCCCGTCCTGCACGCCCGTATCTTCGCCGTTGACGTAGATACGACGGCCACCGACTGGATCGAACGTCATGACGACGTGCTGCAGAGCCGGCTGCAGCCGCTGCTCGTTGTCGAGCGTCGTCAGCTTCGGTTCGCCGTTCCCGTCCGCCGCAGTGCTGCGGGCGA
>JAAYXG010000479.1 GCA_012516015.1 Lysobacteraceae bacterium
ATTTGCCATGGGCGAAAGAGCCCGTTCAAAGCGAATGGAACCCGAATAAACCCGAGCTGCCGCTCTTCAAGATCACTTGCAAAGAGGATCGGCCGCAGCATCTGTTCTTGGGGCGGGTCATCTACACGCAGGATCCCGGCCGGGCGCTCATCACCGGCAAGTGCTATGACGTCGGTGCGATCGTCATGCAGCAGTTTCGAGCTCTGTCTGCACGCGCCCCGTACTTCTCGAATGGATCTGCGCGAACGCTCCGCGAGTTGGTGGATTTCTATGACCGACGCTTCAACATCGGCTACTCCGAGCAGGAGCGCACCGATCTCGCCAACTTCCTAAGTGTGCTTTGAGCGAGTGCGTCATGAAGCGTCCCGTCCTTTGTGCGATCGGCATGCTGTCGAGCATACCCGCGTTTGCAGCCCCCCAAGCGCAGCAACTCAGCTTCGTCGCGTGCCCGATCATGAGAGATACCGAAACAGTGCCCTGCTGGCTCGCCGACTATGAGGGACAGCGATACTTCCTGGTCATCCAGATCGATTCGCGCGCTAAAGTGCACCCTCCGATGCTGGGCCACAAGGCGCTCGTTGAAGGTGTGCCGACAGGTGAAACCTTCTGCGGCGGCGAGGTACTCGAGAACGTAAGGATCTCCGTGTTACCGGAGCGAGAGCCGGCATGCGATGTCATTCTTCCAGCAACGGCAGAGCACGTTGTTAGAGACGCGCCTCGCGGGCCTGGCCCCCGAGACAAAATGGAAGTACTGCGCGCGAAGGGATTGCGTCCACCCGCGGGAGCACGCGCTCCTAAACCGGAAGCGCCGAAGCCGCCTTACGAAGCGCGCGAGTTCACGGTGTACTACGCCTTCGACTGGCAGCTTGCGCCTCGCGACGTCGATACGATCACGCAAGCGATGCAGTATGCAAAGCAGATCGCCGCGAGCCGCGTGGAGATCAAAGGCTACCGTGCATCGGCCAAGCTCTCTAACGGAGAGTACTTGACGGAAAAGGAGTTCGTGCCGCGGCGGCGTGCACAAGTGCTGGCTTCGACATTGGCCGAGATCGGCGTCGACGAATCGACGATTCGAACGAGCTGGCTCGATGAGCCGCTTCGTGGCACTGGACAGCAAGACTGGTTGTTGCGGAAGGCGACGATACTGATCGTTCCATAAGCAAGAGTTCGGCCTTACTCTCATTCATCTCGCTTATAACGGTTATGCCGGCGGCATCGTGTCCAACCTCAACAGTGGGTTCTACACTCAAGCGCGATGACTACTCATCGCAAGCGCGTCTAGCGCTGAATCTTGGTGTAAGCAACCTTGAGGGGGGATCTTGAGCGGGCAGACCCACGCGTGCGCGCTCGAGCGCGCGTCTGAGCGCATCGTCTCTTCCTCGCTTGTGCAGCTTCTCTGCGAAGCTCGTGTTGAGGAGAGATGATGATTAAGAAAAAGTCTCGCGCTTTGCGGGCACTAATCGGCGCCGGCTCGACACTTGCGCTATTGAATCCCGCGCTCATGTTGGCGGCGGATTCTGAATCGATGACTGCGGCCCCGGAGCCGGAAGAGCTCGTCGTGACGGGCAGTCGCATCCGCGGCGTCGCGCCAGTGGGTGGGAATCTGATCGAGGTCGGACGCATGGAAATCGATACGTCTTCCTCGGTATCTGCGACGGAGCTGTTGCGCGAGGTCCCGCAAGTCGTGAACCTCGGTGCTGACGAATCGCACAAAGGCAGCCAGAACGCGCAGCTCAATACCAGTTTCGCGAGCGGCGTAAACTTGCGCGGCATTGGCGGCAGCACGACGTTGCTGCTCCTGAACGGCCATCGCATCGCGCCGAGCGGCACCCAAGGTCAATACACCGATCCCTCGATCATTCCGGGCATTGCGCTCGAACGTATGGAAGTCATGGCAGACGGCGCTTCGGCCATCTACGGCTCGGATGCGGTTGCGGGTGTCGTCAACCTCATTACGCGCAGTGGCTTCAACGGGGCTGAAACGCGAGCTCGCTACGGCGTTGCCGACGGGGCTGATCGCATGCAGCTCAGCCAACTTTTCGGCACTAGCTGGAGCAGTGGTGATGTGATGGTAGCGCTCGAGCGTACGGAGCGAAGCGAGCTCGAGGCGCGCGATCGACCGTTCTATCGAGAGGATCTGACGGAGCTCGGAGGGTC
>JAAYXG010000053.1 GCA_012516015.1 Lysobacteraceae bacterium
CGGCCCATAGTCCATCCGATCCGCGCTAGAGGGTGCGCACCGACAGCACGCCTTGAATCGATCTCAGTTTCTCGATGAGGCTCTCGGACACCGGCCCATCCAGGTCGATGAGCGTATAGGCAAGCTCGCCACGCGACTTGTTCAAGAGGTCCGCGATATTGAGCTTGGCATCCGCGAGCGCGGTCGAAATTTGTCCCACCATGTTGGGCACGTTCTCGTTCGCAATGGAAACTCGCGAGACCGCGCCGGTGCGCGGCATGATCGCCTCCGGAAAGTTCACGGAGTTGCGAATATTGCCGTTTTCGAGAAAGTCGCGAAGCGTATCGGCAATCATCACTGCGCAATTCTCCTCCGCCTCGACCGTCGAAGCGCCGAGGTGCGGGAGCGCGACGACCTTGGGGTGATCCTTGAGCTGGTTCGTCGGGAAGTCGCACACATACGCACTCAGCTTACGTTCGGTCAGCGCCTCGAGCACTGCTGTGTCGTCCACGATACCGGCGCGGGAGAAATTCAGCACGACGCCGGTCGGCTTCAGGAGCTCGAGCCGTGCGGCGTTCACGAGATTGCGCGTCTCATCGAGCAACGGCACGTGCACCGTGACCATGTCTGAACGCGCAAACAGATCGTCGAGCGAAAGCGCCTGCTCGACGCCCGAGGATAGTTGCCACGCACGCCGCACGGTGATCTGCGGGTCGAAGCCGAGCACGCGCATGCCGAGCGAGTGAGCTGCGTTTGCAACCTCCACGCCTATTGCGCCGAGACCGATGACGCCCAACGTGCGACCGGGTAGCTCGTAGCCGACGAACTTCTTTTTTCCCTTTTCGACGGCCACTTCGAGCTCATGATCGCTTCCCTTGAGCGAGCGAACGTATTCCCAAGCCTGGCAGATATTTCGAGCGGCAAGGAACAGACCGGCGATCACGAGCTCCTTGACCGCATTCGCGTTTGCGCCGGGCGCATTGAAAACCGGTATGCCGCGCTTGGAAAGACGAGCGATCGGGATGTTGTTCGTACCCGCACCGGCACGCCCAACGGCTTTGACGCTTGCCGGGATCTCCATCGAGTGCATATCCGCCGAGCGCACCATGATCGCATCGGGTTGCCCGATGTCCGAGGCGACTTCGTAGCGATCGCGCGGCAATCGTTCGAGGCCGCGCACGGAGATGTTGTTGAGCGTGAGTACTTTGAAGGATATATTGATTGGTGATTAGCGGGTCGCGGGTCGTAAGATGGCTGTCGTTCGAGCTCGGCAGGGCGCGGCATTCTGACGAGTCACGACCCGCGAGTCACGACCCGCTGATTGCTCCCTATCCCCTGGTTCTTTCGAACTCCTTCATGAAGCTCACCAAGGCATCGACACCTTCCATCGGCATTGCGTTGTAGAGGCTCGCACGCATACCGCCGACGGAACGATGGCCCGCAAGCGTCACGAGCCCGGCCTTCTTGGCCTCTTCGAGGAAGGTCTTGTCGAGCTCGGGTTTCGCGAGCGTGAACGGCACGTTCATCCACGAGCGCGCGTCTTTCGCAACAGGGTTCTTGTAGAACGACGAGGAATCGATCGCCGCGTACAGCTTCTCGGCCTTCGCCTGATTGATCTTGCCCATCGCTTCCAAACCGCCCTGGCGCTTGAGCCACTGCAGGACCAGACCTGCGATGTACCACGCGTAAGTCGGCGGCGTGTTCAGCATCGAGCCGTTCTTCGCCATGGCGCCGAAATCCAAGAACGAAGGGGTTTCGGGCCGCGCGCGCCCGATGAGGTCCTCACGCACGATGACGAGCGTGAGCCCCGCGGGGCCGATGTTCTTCTGCGCACCCGCGTAAATGACGCCGAACTTCGACACGTCGATGGGACGCGAGAGAATGGTCGAGGACATGTCGGCAACGAGCGGGGCCGTTTTCACATCGGGTACGAAGTGAAACTCCACGCCGCCGATCGTTTCGTTCGGCGTGTAGTGCACATAGGCTGCATCGGGCGACAATTTCCAATCCGCGACCGGCGGGATCGAGGTGTACGGGTCGCCGGCGTCCGCGGCGACGTTGACCTTCACGTAGCTCTTCGCCTGTGCGATCGCCTTTTTCGACCACGAGCCGGTGTTCACCATATCGACGACGCTATCAGGCGACGTCAGGTTCAACGGAATACCCGCGAACTGGCCGGTCGCGCCCCCTTGCAGGAACAGCACCTTGTAGTTGCTCGGCACGTTGAGCAGCTCTCGTAGATCCGCTTCGGCTTGCTCTGCGATCGATAGGAACGCTTTGCCGCGATGACTCATCTCCATCACGGACATTCCCGTGCCATGCCAATCGAGCATCTCGTCGCGAGCTTGCTCGAGTACTTCGGTGGGGAGTGCTGCGGGACCGGGGCTGAAATTGAAAACGCGCATGGGACAGTGTGTGAGGCTATCTGATGGATGAAGCTAGGGACGTGCGACTCAGGCGGATTCGGCCCCGCCGTCGTCTGGGCCTCCGTTGCCTTCGCCGTTCTCAGCGACGATGCACTCGAGCCCGACGAGACGATCGCCTTCGTCGAGGCGAATCAGGCGCACGCCTTGTGTGTTGCGCCCCTGTACGGAAATCTCACTCACGGGGGTGCGTACGAGAGTGCCGCTCGAGCTGATCAGCATGACCTCATCGTCCTGCTTGATCTGCAGCGCCCCGACCATGCGGCCATTGCGCTCGGTCGTCTGCAGCGCGATGACGCCTTGTCCGCCGCGTCCATGCACGGGAAAGTCTTCGAGCGGCGTCAGCTTGCCGTAACCGTTCTCCGACGCCGTCAGGATCATGCCCGGTTCGTTGAGAATGATGAGGGAGATGACTTCCTCGCCTTCAGGCAAGCGAATGCCGCGAACCCCCGCGGCGGTACGCCCCATCGGGCGCACGTCGTTTTCATCGAAGCGGATTGCCTTGCCGCCGCTCGAACACAAGATGATCTGCTTCGTTCCGTCGGTGA
>JAAYXG010000480.1 GCA_012516015.1 Lysobacteraceae bacterium
TACTTGCGAGCGACCTCCACCGCTTCGAGGACCGTTTCCGCCGTATTTGGCGCGAGCGCCGCGAAGATGCCGCCGGTGTGGAACCAGCGCACGCCTTCTTCGCCGAACAACTTCTCCCAATTCACCTCGCCCGGCCTGAGCTGCGAGGCCGCGGAGTGACCTCGGTCCGAACATCCGAGCGCAGGACGAATGCCGAAACCTTTCTCAGTGAAGTTCAAGCCGACGCGCGTGTTGCGACCGAGGCCGTCGAACTCGCGCCAAATGATGTGCGAGGTGTCGACGCCGCCCTGCATAATGAAGTCCTCGACGAGCCAACCGAGATCGTTGATCGGCAGCGCCGTGACGACGGTGGAGCGCTTACCCCAACACTTGCGCATTGCGCGCGCGACGTTGTACTCGCCGCCGCCTTCCCATACTTGGAACGTACGCGCATTGCGCACGCGCCCGAACCCCGGGTCGAAGCGCAACATCACTTCGCCCAAGGACGCACAATCCCAGCGGCATTCCGCCGCGGGTCGAATGTTCAGCACATTGTCGGTCATGACTTCTTTCCGCGAATGGTCTTGATCAACTGAACGGTATCGCGCACTTTCGCTTCGATACCGGCGTAATCTTGCCTTTCGAGCATCTGCTTCGTGATGAGATTGCTGCCCATCCCGACTGCAACGACGCCTGCCCCAAACCACGCGCGGAGCGACTCTTCGGACGGATCGACGCTGCCGGTCGGCATGATGCGCGTCCACGGACATGGGCCGAGAATGGATTTCACGAACTCCGGCCCGCCGACCGACCCGCCCGGGAAGACTTTGACGATCTCGCAACCGAGCTCTTCGGCAAAACCGATCTCCGAGGCACTGCCGCAGCCAGGGCTATAAGGGATCTTGCGGCGATTGCACACTTTCGCGACATCCGGATTGAGCAGCGGGCCGACGACGAACTTCGCGCCGTTTGCGATGTAGATGCCGGCGGTCGGTGCATCGACGATGGACCCCACTCCCATGATGATGCTCGGGTCCGCTTTGTCGAAATATCGCGTGACTTCGTAGAACGTGTGGGCGGCGAAATCGCCGCGGTTCGTGAACTCGATGCATTTCGCACCGCCGTTGCCGCACGCTTGTATGACTTTCTTACAGACCTCGACGTCCGGGTGATAGAACACCGGGATCACGCCTTGGTCCATCATCGCCGAAAGGACTGTCATACGGTCCTTGACCATCTTGTCTCCCCTTGGAAGTTTTTCGTAACCACGGACGCAGCTACGGCGCCCATATTCTCATGGAAACCGGTGTCAGTCGCAATGGAAGGCCCGAAGATGCGCCTATCGCGGCCGTAGCCTACCACTAAGCGGTTTACTGGCCTGCAACACGGAAGCCAAAATTTCTGGTTGACGTGGTCGCCCGAACCCGCGCCCCTACCCGACTCGCGACGCGTGAAGCGCCTCCTCGAACTCTCGGCGCAGCAACGTCTCTTGCCCTATGTAACGCGTCGAGAAGTGAAAGGGGACAGCGGCCTTGACTCGCGCGGCGTTTGCGATCGAGCCCGCCTGGCGCGCAGTGAGGTGCGCCTTTCTCGCCGCGTGCTCCTCATCCTGCTGTAGAAAAACACATTCGATGAAAAGGAGATCCGCAGCGCGAACGAAGTCGATCAACTTCGCGCGATTATCCGCGTGTCCCGCTACGTCAGTCACGTAGCAAACACTCTCCCCCGGCGCGAACTCAAGCACGCGCTCTTCGAGCACACCGAGCGGAAACACTTCTTCATGCGAGCCCTCGCGCGTGCGCCAGCGGACACGTATCGAAGTGTCCTTCGCCGCACCCTCGCGCACCAAGCGCTTGAGTTCCGTGAGCCAACTGCCGGTCGGTAGGCCGAGCTCCTCCAAACGGTTCTTCCAAACGTTGATGTGCGTCTTTTCGTCGAAGCGAAATGCAAGCGAAGGAATTCCGTGATGATCGAGCGGGCACGCTCGCACCTGGAACACCGGATCATCGAGGAGCAAGCTGCCATCGGCGCGGATTGGCGGCATCGGCTCGCATTCGAAGCGCCGTCGGCTGCGAAATTGAGCCCGCTTCAGCCATCCGTCATCCCCGAGCTCATGTGCTCGGACGACAAAGTCCATCGCGTAGCGCTCGACGAGATTCCACGTGTACGCCGCCAGCTTGTGTCCGACCTGCTCGATGAAGCGGGGCGGTCCATATAGGTTGACGCCGATATCGCGTCCGAGGCACACCCGCAGCAGGTGATCGAAGCCCGCGAAATGATCCATGTGCGTGTGTGAAACGAACACATCGCTCACGCGCAGCAACTTGCGAGTCGAAAGCGCCGCGATATCGCCGATGTCGAACAGCAACGCGCGGCGCGAGAACTTCAGGTCCAAGTAGAGCCCCGGATCCCCGAAGGCGCGATTGACGAGCTCGGCAGTGAAGATCGGTCGCATGGCAGACGCGACGAGGCAGCCGTGAGGACGGCTGCAAACCATGCGCCCTCCTTCCGCTCCGTGCTGTACATGGATGTACGAATGGCGCTGAACGCCGACGCGCGTGCGAGCGGCCTCCCCCTACCGGGAGAGGCGCATCGCGCGAGGCGCGATCGTCGATCGGCGCCTCATTTCTTTTCTTTCGATCGAGAGCGCTAGCTCGCCGCAGCAAGCGCCTGATCGAGGTCTTCGAGGATGTCGTCGATCGCCTCGATGCCGACGGACAACCGGATCGCTTCCGGCGTCACCCCGACCTTACGCTGCTCTTCTTCGGTGAGCTGGCGATGTGTCGTCGATGCGGGATGGCACGCAAGCGACTTCGCATCGCCGATGTTGACGAGACGCTTGAACAGCTTCAACGCGTCGTACAGCTTCACGCCCGCATCGAATCCGCCTTTCACGCCAAAGGTCAGGATGCCGGAAGCTCGCCCACTCATGTACTTCTTGGCGAGTGCATGATGCGGATGATTCTCGAGCCCCGCATAGCTGACCCACTGAACGCGCTTATGCCCTTGCAAGAACTCCGCGACCCGCTGCGCGTTTTCGCAGTGCCGCTCCATCCGCAACGGCAGCGTTTCGATTCCCTGCAGTAGCTGAAACGCGTTGAACGGCGATAGTGCCGATCCCGTATTCCTGAGCGGCACCGTACGAGCTCGACCGATGTATGCCGCAGGCCCGAGCGCATCGACGTAGACGACGCCGTGGTACGACGGCTCCGGCTCGTTGAACATCGGATACCGCTCTTTGTGCTCCGCCCACGGAAACTTGCCCGAGTCGACGAGCACGCCGCCGAGCGTCGTGCCATGACCGCCCATGTATTTCGTGGCGGAATGCACGACGATGTCGGCGCCGTATTCGAACGGCTTGAGCAGCACGGGCGTCGCGACCGTGTTGTCGACGATCGTGGCGATCCCGTGGCTGCGCGCCATCTTCGCCACCGCTTCGATGTCCACGATATTACCCGCGGGGTTGCCGATGCTCTCGCAGAAAATCGCCTTCGTCTTCTTATCGATGAGCTTCTCGAGGTCTGCCGGCGAATCGCCTTCTGCGAAGCGCACCTCGATACCGAGCTTCGGCAACATGTGAGCGAACAGCGTGTACGTCCCGCCATAGAGCTGCGGCGTCGTGACGATGTTGTCTCCGGCTTCGGCCAAATTGAGGATCGAGTAGTTCACCGCAGCACTGCCAGCCGAAAGCGCGAGGCTCGCAACACCGCCTTCCAACATCGCTACGCGCTTCTCGAGCACGTCGCTCGTCGGATTCATAATCCGCGTATAGATATTGCCGGGCACGGCGAGGTTGAAAAGATCCGCACCGTGCTGCGCATTTTCGAACTCGTATGAGACCGTCTGATAGATCGGCGTCGCCACCGAACGCGTCGTCGGATCGATCTCGTAACCACCGTGGACTGCAATCGTTTGATCTTTCATTTGCCCATCTCGTCAAGGAATTGGCGAAGCGCACGACAGGGAGGCTGCCTTGCGTGACAGCCCTTAGTGTCGAGGGAATAAGTCGCGAAAGCTAGCCCTGGGGCGTGAGGGCGGCACGATGCGGCGCTACGCGCCAGTTCTCACTTTCCAAGCTCGAGCTCGCTCGGGACATGATCTTGTCGGGGGCGCCGGCCCCGTTGCCGCTCGCGAACTCAGGTTTTCGGCGGCGCGGCCGATGGCCTAAGAGAAGCGCTGCGGTACCTTCCGATGCCCGCCATCATCAGCTCTGTGGGGCATCGGGCAGGCTGCAGGCTCATGAAGGTGCCGATAGGACGGCGCCGGCGCCGCCTCGGCGGCGCCACCCGCGAGAACGTGCGTGAGTACATTGACGGACATGCCACGGCGCCGCCATCCCTCTGCGGCTCTCCTCGTTCCGGCCCTGCTGGCGGCGGCCGGCCTCGTCGCGTTGTTGCTGTATCGCGTGATCGCGCCGGAACCCGGCACGATGTGGCGCAGCGGCACGAAGATCCACGACCTGAAGCGGCTTCGTACCGGAAACAAGGTTGCTCTGGAGGGCATCGTCACTTTCGCCGATCCGCTGGAGCATCGCTTTTACTTTCAGGACGACACAGGCGCGATGCGCGTGCAGCGCCACGTCGATGAGCCTATACCTCGACCGGGCACTCGAGTCTTCGTGACCGGTAAGCTTCGGGACGAGTTCGTCCCTACGATCGGCATCAACAGCATCGAGCTGACCGAGCTCAAGGTCACGAACGCAGGCGTCGCCAAGCTACCCGTTGCGCAGCGCCGGGCAATCCGTTCGCTCTTCTTCGATGCGTCGCTCGGCGAGTTCGTGCGCGTCGAGACGGAGGGCATCGTCATCGCGGCTTGGCCGCAAGGCGATCGCCTGCGGCTCGAGCTGTCGGAAGGCGGCTTTCGCATACCCGTCACGATCCTCGATGCAAGCGAGCTGGTGCCCGCCACATTGCTCGACCAGCGCA
>JAAYXG010000481.1 GCA_012516015.1 Lysobacteraceae bacterium
ATAGGCTAAAAAAGCCGTTGCGCAGCTTAATCAACGGCAAATCTTGTGCTATTTTCCCGCGCGTCTTGAATTCGTGCGCGACCGCTCGCAACAGAACGGCGCGATTCGTCACTCACACAGGAGATCGCAGATGGCAAAGAAGAACGCAGCGCCGACTAAGTCGGAGATCCTTGCTCAAATTTCCAAAGACACCGGCCTCGCCAAGAAACAGGTGGCCGATGTGTTCGATTCGCTCAGCGTCGTAGTCAAGAAGAGCTTGAAGAGCTCCGGCCTGTTCACCCTTCCCGGCCTGCTCAAGATGAAGGTCGTGAAGAAGCCTGCGACGAAGGCTCGCGAGGGCGTCAATCCCTTCACCGGCGAGAAGATGATCTTCAAGGCGAAGCCGGCCAGCAAGAAAGTGCGCATCGCTCCGCTCAAGAACCTCAAAGAAATGGTCAACTAGGCAAAGACGGAGTCTTTGCCGTATCCCGTTGAAGAACGGGATCCAGGTTAAGATTCTCGGCGTCTTTGCCGTATCCCGTTGCGGGATACGGGTTGAGGTTTCGTGAGGTCTTTGCCGTAAAGCAGGATCTCAGAAGAAGAAAAAGATCAGCAAGTCTGGCTATCAAGTCCGCCTGAGGCGGACTTGATCAGCACTCCCCCAGAGTCGTTCTTAGAGCTCGACGCACATCGAGCCCTCGACCTAGAAGGCGCATCCGGCGAGGTCTTCGCCGGATGCGCGTGTCGCCGTACACCGACGTACGCTCTTCTCGAGAAGCTAGTCGCCGACGATGACCTTGAGCTTGAGACGCACGCGATCCCGATCGGAAACGTGGAGCAGCCCCGCGACGCGCCGGATCAGGTGCTCTTCGTGCTTGTCGATGCGCCCGTCCGCGTGACTGACGCGCCAGAGCATCTCGATGATCGCAAGCTTATCTTCTTCCGGGAGCTCGCGATTGAGCCGGTGAGTGAACTCGTGCAATGACACCGCGGTGTCGGCACGACGCTGCGCGTCCTCGATCAGCGAATCGAGCGCCTCGTCCCTGAGCCCGAAGCGGCGTTCCAGCAGATGCCGGATCGCCTCGACTTCCTCTGGCGATTCGGAAAAATCCGAGCGCGCGAGCTCCAGCAGCAATGCCGCCGTCGCAAGCTCGAGCGGCTCCTTCGTTTCGAGCACGCCGGTCACGGGCGGCTCACGGCCGAATAGGTTCCTGAGAGACGAGATCATCGAGCCAGCCAATCCACGATTACCTGCTTCAAATCGTTCAGTCGTCCATGGAAGAAATGCCCCGCGCCTTCGAGCAATGCAAGCTCCGGCGGATTCGGCACTTGCTCGAGCCATGCGCGTACATCGTTCGGATCGACGACGTCGTCTTGATCGCCCTGGACGACGAGCCACGGGCAGCGCGGTAGACGATCGGCGGGCACGGCCACACGATCGACGGCAGGGGCCACTGTGATCAAGCGCGCCGGCTCGAACGCGGCCGCAGCGCGAATCGCGACCGCGCCGCCGAACGAAAACCCGGCAAGGCACACCGCGGCGCCCGGCCAGCGGCCGCGAGCCCACTCGATGATCGCCAGCGCATCGTCCGTCTCGCCGATCCCGTCCGCGTAGGAGCCGCCGCTCTTCCCCACGCCGCGGAAGTTGAATCGCGCCGCAGGAAGACCAGCGGCATTGAACGACTTCGCGAGCATGTGCGCGACCTTGTTCGTCATCGTCCCGCCATGGAGCGGGTGCGGATGACACACGACGGCGAACTCGCTCACCGAGCTCGATTCCGGCACGTCGATCAGCGCTTCCAAGTCGCCCACGGGACCGCGGATAAACAGCGACTCGCTCTTGGCTCGAGCTTGAATCTGCGTCATGGGTGCAGGGTAACGGATGAACTCGCGAATCGCACGAGCTCTTGCCGGTCTGCGGCGACGCTCCGGCAAGCGCTCATTTCCTTTCCTCTTCTCCCCGGTAGCGTCGGCAATTCCACACGGCTACCATCGACCGCGCC
>JAAYXG010000482.1 GCA_012516015.1 Lysobacteraceae bacterium
GCGCGGCGATCTCGTCAAGCTGCTGTGGGCGGATCGTGACGGCCTGTGCTTGTTCACCAAGCGCCTCGAGCGCGGCCGGTTCGTATGGCCGCAGTCGAGCGGTGGTTCGGTGCATCTGACACCTGCGCAGTTGTCGATGCTGCTGGAAGGGATCGATTGGCGCCGACTCGAGCGCACGTGGCAACATCAGCGCGTGGCGTAGCGACACGTTGCAGGTTGCAAATAGTTCACCACATGCGACTGTGCTTGCGTAAAATCACGGCGTGGCGCTCGACTACGCATCTCTGCCGAACGATCCGGAAGAGCTCAAGCAGCAACTCCTCAAGCATGCGGCGTGGGTCGAACAGCTGAAGGCCGAAGTGCTACGCCTACGGCGTTGGCGCTTCGGCCGATCTGCTGAGGCGCTCGACCCGAGCGTTGCACCGGAGTTGCCGCTGGCGACGGTTGAGAAGAATGCACCGTCGAACACGACGTCGAGCGACGCGGCACCGATCCTGCGGCTGATGTCGGTGGATGCACCGCACCAGAAGCACTTGAGTCGTCGTAGGCCACGAGAGTTACCCGCCGAGCTGCCGCGCGTCACCGAAGTTCATGAGCCAACGAGCTGCACGTGCCCGGAGTGCGGCGGAGCGCTGCGCCGACTCGGTGAGGATGCGTCCGAGCAGCTGGACTACGTGCCGGGGTACTTCCGGGTGATCCGTCACGTGCGTCCGAAGCTATCGTGCCGTGACTGCTCACAGGTCGTGCAAGCTGCAGCGCCGTCGCGACCGATCGAGCGCGGACTGCCGACGGCTTCGCTGCTCGCGCAAGTCATTAGTGCCAAGTACGCCGATCATTGTCCGCTCTACCGGCAGGAAGGAATCTATCGACGCAGCGGTGTCGAGCTGCCGCGCTCGATGCTTGCGAGCTGGGTCGCCGATGGAGCGCAGCTGCTCGATCCGCTGGTCGGTGTGCTCGAGCGTTACGTGCTTGCAGCCGGCAAACTGCATGCGGACGATACGACCGTGCCGGTGCTGGCCCCTGGCAAAGGCCGAACTCGGACCGGGCGGCTGTGGGTTTACGTGCGTGACGATCGACCGGCGGGGAGTCGCGATCCGCCGGCGGTCGTGTACCGCTACTCCCCGGATCGCAAAGCAGAACGACCGCAGTCGCATCTGGCCTCGTTCAAAGGCACGTTGCAGGCGGACGCCTATAGCGGCTTTGGCTCGCTTTATGCGAAGGGGCGCGTGCAGGAGGCTGCCTGCTGGGCTCACGCCCGTCGCAAGTACTACGACGTGTATGCGACCGATCGTCGTTCCGAGGCCGCCGCCGAGGCGTTGCAGCGGATCGGGCGGTTGTACGCGATCGAGCGGGCGATCCGTGGCCAGCCGCCAGCTGCGCGTGCGATAGCGCGCCGCACGCTGAGCACACCGATCCTCGAGGAGCTGCACGTGTGGTTGCGAACGACACACGAGACGCTGTCGGTGAAGTCGCCGCTCGCGCGAGCGATCCAGTACACGCTCACGCGCTGGACGGCGCTCACGCGGTACGTCGACGATGGCAGGATCGAGATCGACAATAACGCGGCCGAGCGCGCGATCCGCGCGCTTGTCCTCGGCCGCCGAAACTACTTGTTCGCAGGCTCCGATGCGGGCGGAGAAACTGCCGCACGGCTCTACAGCTTGATCGGTACTTGCAGACTCAACGGCCTTGATCCGCACTCGTACCTGCGGCACGTGCTCGAGCGTATTGCAACGCACCCGATCAACCGCCTGGAGGAGCTGCTGCCATGGCGCCTCGCCGACCAGCTGCAGGGCGTAGCGCTGCCGAGCGCCGCGTAGCGGCGCTCGCTGCGCTGCGCGCGCAGCTGCGCATCGAGCTACGCGGTGTGGAACCACTTGTGTGGCGCACGATCCTCGTGCCAGAGACGATCACCCTCGCGAAGCTGCACTCAGTCCTACAGTGGACCATGGGGTGGATGGACAGCCACCTGCACGAGTTCGAGATCGCTCGTCGGCGATACGGCGTTCCCGATCGCGACTGGCCCGAAGAAATCCCTCTCACCGATGAACGGCGCGTGCGGCTGAACTCCTTCGTCCAGGCCCGCGTGCGGCGCTTCATCTACCTCTACGACTTCGGGGACAGTTGGGAGCACGTCGTGACGATCGAGGATCTCGTGGCGCCTCGACCTGGTCTACAACCGATCGTGTGCCTCGCCGGTGCGAACGCTTGTCCACCCGAGGACGTCGGCGGTGTCGGCGGCTACGAAGACTTCCGGGCCATCCTCGCCGATCCTGACCACGAGGAGCACGCGGACATGCTGGCCTGGGTGGGTGGATCGTTCGATCCAAGCGCGTTCGACATCGAAGCGACGAATCGAGTTCTGAAAACGATCAAACCTTGATCGTCAAGACGGCCTCGGCGTGACGCTTACGCTCTACCGTCAGCATCAGCGGCTCGTCGACGCGGGCATCCACGTCAGCCGCAGCTGGCTCACGCAGCTCGTGCACCGGATAGCGGCACTGCTCGAGCCGATCTACGAGGCGCAACGGCGCTCGATTCTCGCAGGCGCCTTGATCGCGATGGACGAGACGCCGATCAAGGCCGGCCGCAAGGAACGCGGTAAGCTCAAGACCACCTATTTTTGGCCCTGCTACGGCGAGCACGATGAAGTGCTCTTCCCGTGGCGAGAGTCTCGCGCATCACCGAACGTGAAGGAGCTTCTTGGTGATTTTCGAGGCGTGCTCCTCACCGACGGCTATGCGGCCTACGGCCGCTACGCCGCGACCACAGAAGGCATCGTGCACGCGCAATGCTGGGCGCATTGCCGGCGGCACTTTCACGAAGCCGAAGACGCCGAACCCCAGCGTGCAGCGGAGGCGCTCGAGCAGATCGGCGCGCTTTACCGCGCAGAAGGCGAGATCGCGGCAGCGAATGCCGACGACGAGCGCACATTGCAGCTGCGCGCCGAGCGTTGTCGGCCGATTGTGGATGCATTTTTCGCTTGGTGCGACGAGCAGCTAGCCGACAACGCGCTGTTGCCGACGAACCCTTTAACTGAAGCACTTTCTTATGCGCGTGAGCGGCGCACCGAGCTGAGTGTCTTTCTCGACGACCCGAACGTGCCGCTCGACACCAATCACCTTGAGCGAGCGCTCAGACCCATTCCGATGGGGAGAAAAAACTGGCTCTTCTGCTGGACCGAGATCGGCGCGAAGTACGCCGGCATCGTGCAGAGCTTGCTCGTGACGTGCCGCCTTCACGGCGTGCTGCC
>JAAYXG010000054.1 GCA_012516015.1 Lysobacteraceae bacterium
AATCGCTGCGATAGGTATTTCGAGTTGGATTGCCGGCGCTCAGAACGCTATGGTGTAATCAGTCGCAACAAGAAATAAGGAGATCGCCATGCAAATCGACATAGGTATCCCCGAGAAGGACAGAGAGAACATCGCAAAGGGTTTGTCGAAGGTGCTCGCCGACACCTACACCCTTTACTTGAAGACGCACAACTATCATTGGAACGTCACCGGCCCGATGTTCAACACGCTGCATTTGATGTTCGAAGAGCAGTACACGGAGCTTGCAGGCGCAGTCGATTTGATTGCCGAACGCATTCGCGCGCTCGGTCATCCCGCACCGGGCTCGTATCGCGCCTACGCGAAGCTGACGAGCATCGAAGAGGAGGAGGGTGTTCCGGATGCGACCGAGATGATTCGGCAACTCGTCGTCGGCCAAGAAACGGTCGCACGGACTGCTCGAGAGATCTTCCCCACGGTCGAGAAAGCGGGCGACCAGCCCACCGCCGATCTCCTCACGCAACGCATGCAGGTACATGAGAAAAATGCATGGATGTTGCGGAGTATGCTGGGCTAGCGGCTCACCGCCGCCGGTCGCTGTAGGGTGCGACGCGTAGGTCAGACTATCTCGCCACTACACTTCACACTCTACACGTTGAACGGCGCACCGCGGGCCCGGTCACTTGACGGGCCCGGACGCGCCACGTAATACTTGCCGCCATGACAACGCCCGTGAGCCAAGCTTCCAACCGCTGGTGGTGGCACCTCTCATAAGGAGAGGGCCGCTGGAACTGCTGGGCGCATAGAAATACCGCTGACGAATCCAGAGAACCCATCTCCGAGCGCAGTCCGGAGATGGGTTTTTTATCGCCTCTCGCCGGCCTGAAATCAGGAAAGGTCCAGGACGAGGAGCTTCGATTGAAACCGCCATTTGACATCGCAGCCGACTTGGATACGCCGGTCTCGGCGTATCTCAAGCTCAAGCCGTTTCGCCCGCGCTTTCTGCTGGAGAGCGTCGAGGGCGGGGAGCGGCTAGCACGCTATTCCTTCATCGGTTTCGGGGATTGCCTGGAGGTGCGGCTCGACGAGCGCGGCCTCACCGTCGATGGCAAGACAACGCCGGCGCCCGACAATCAACTCGAGTTGTTGGATGCGTTTCGTGCCGCCCTCGCGCGGGCCCCGCACCCGACGCCGCACATTCCCGGCGTGCCGTTGCTCGGTGGCCTCGTGGGTGTGGCCGGCTACGACCTCGTGCGTCGCTTCGAGCGCTTGCCGGCACGCGCGGCGTTGGTCGATGCGACGCCCGAAGCGCACTACCTCGCGCCGCGTTCGCTGCTCGTATTCGATCATTTGACCCGCGGTGTGGCACTGCTTCACGCCGGCAACGAAACGGAACGTGCGGCGCTTCGCCACGAAGTGATTCGCGCCTTGCGCGGCGGCATTCCGCCGAGCACGAAGCGCATTCGCTACGCGCCGGCAGTCGGCAGCTTGACCGAGGCCGAGTACATCCACGGCGTGCATCGTACGAAGGAGTACATCGCCGCGGGCGATGTCTATCAGCTCGTGCTCTCGGTTCGCTTCTCGGGCGAGTGCGACATGGAGCCCTTCGAAGCCTATCGCGCACTGCGACTCTTGAATCCCTCTCCTTATATGTACTACTGCGACCTCGGCGATCGAGTCGTCGTGGGATCCTCTCCGGAAGCGCTCGTGAAGCTGTCCAACGGCCGCGCGCAGATGCGACCCATCGCCGGTACGCGCCCGCGCGGCGTAGACGCCAGCGCGGATGCTCGATTGCAGGCGGAGCTGCTCGCCGACCCCAAAGAGAACGCGGAACACGTCATGCTCGTCGACTTGGCGCGCAACGATCTCGGTCGCGTCGCGAAGGCGGGCTCGGTCAGCGTCAATCCGTATCGCTCGATCGAACGCTACAGCCACGTCATGCACATCGTGAGCGGCGTGAATGGCGACATCGCGCCTGGAAAGGATGCCTTCGATTTATTCGCCGCCGCGTTCCCTGCCGGTACGTTGGTCGGCGCACCGAAAGTGCGCGCGATGGAAATCATCGATGAGCTCGAGCCGGTGCGCCGCGGTTTCTATGGCGGCACCGTCGGCTACTTCGGTATCGGCGGCGACATGGATCACGCAATCACGATCCGCACGATGGTGTTCAGCGGCGACAGCTACAGTTTCCAGGCGGGCGCGGGCCTCGTCGCGGACAGCGTGCCGCAAACCGAATATCAAGAAGTGCTCGCGAAGAGCGAGATCGTGCGCCGTGCGTTGGCGATGGCGCAGGAGGGGCT
>JAAYXG010000483.1 GCA_012516015.1 Lysobacteraceae bacterium
CGGGCGGTTTGCATCTCCTCGCGCTACCCGATCGAATCACCCTTTCGTTCGGCGTTCAGGCATTCACGGACACGTTCCTGCACACGAACCTGCAGCTCGTGCGCAACGGCAGCAACGACATCATGCATCTCCCATTGAGCGGCGACGTGCGTGCCCGTGCCGCCGATGCGAACCTATTGCCGCTCGCCTTTCCCGAGGTCGATCGTGCCGCAGGTCTTCTGACCGCGACGGGCCGAGTCGGAGGAACGCTCGCTCGTCCGGAGCTCAACGGGCGCATCGAGCTTGCCGACGCGGAGCTCGATTCTTATCGCACGAACCTTGCGCTGCGCGATCTCGACCTCGTGGCGATGATCGACGGTTCTCGATTGGATTTCCGCGGCACGGGCAATGCAGGCGAAGGGCAGCTTACGATCGACGGCGACCTCACTTGGCGCAATGGCGCATCGAAAGGCGCGATGCGTCTGCGCGGCAACGACTTGCTCGTCGCCGACTTGCCCGAGTATCGGGTCGTCGCCTCGCCGGATCTCGAGTTCGAGATCGACGGGAACAAGATTCTCGTGCGCGGCGACGTCACGATTCCGAGCGCGCGCGTGCAACCCGCGCGCCTACGAGGTGCCGTCGGCCCTTCGGCCGACGCGCGCTACGTCGGAGAGCACGCTGCGGAACGCGACGGGCGCTTCACGGTGCGAAGCGACGTGCGCGTGCAAATGGGCGACGATGTGCGGGTCGATGCATTCGGATTGCACGCGCGCATCGAAGGCGGCGTCACGACGTCGGTTCGCACCGGCGCGACGACGACCGGCCGCGGAGAGCTACGCATCGCGGAGGGCCGCTACGAAGCGTACGGGCAGCAGCTCGAGATCAGCCGCGGTCAGCTCTTGTTCGACAACGCGCCGCTCGAGGATCCCGGCCTCGACATCGAAGCGCGCCGACGCATCGAAACCGTCACGGTCGGCCTGAACGTGCGCGGGACCTTGCAAGAGCCGCGTCTCACGTTCTTCTCCGATCCCTCGATGCCGCAAACGCAGATCGTCTCCTATCTGCTCGTCGGCCGACCTGCGAACGCGCCGGCCGCAGGCGATGCCGAAACCCTGAGCTCGCCGAGCGATACGCTCGCCCTGCAAGGCGGCGGATTCCTCGCATCGCAAATCGGGCGACGCCTCGGCATCGAGGAGGTCGGCGTGGAGAACTACATCAACGCAGCGGGAGAGGCGAATCCGTCGCTCGTGCTGGGCAAGTTCCTCTCTCCGCGCCTCTTCATCAGCTACGGCATCTCGCTCACCGAATCCATCAACACGCTGAAGCTGCGCTACACGATCAGCGACCGATGGGTCTTGCGCACGGAATCCGGCGAAGCGCAGAGCGCGGATTTGGAGTACACCATCGAGCGCTAGCGCGCTCGCTGCTTGGTGTAACGTGTAGAGTGTAAAGTGTATGGTCAGAAAGGGTGGTGCCGCATTCTGACGTTACACCGTACACGTCACACTTTACACGTCGAGCGACTCAATCGAACTCAGTAGCCATCTCCCTGCTCACGTGATGCTCATACATCCGCTTGATCTGCGCGGCCGTCGTGCGTCCGGTCGATAGCTCCGGCAGTCGATCGAGCGCGAAGAATGCGACGTCGGTCGTTTCGTAGCTAGCCCGCGCCTCACCGCCCGTGATGTCGCAGATGAAGAACAGCTTCCAGAGGTGGAACAGGTACGCGCTCGGATTGTGCCTGTTGCGGTCGTAGACGGCGGCCAGCTTGGCCGCACGGGCGGTGAAACCGGATTCTTGTTCGATCTCCTTCTCGACAGCCCGAGATGGAGTGTCGTTCACGTCCGCCCAACCGCCCGGCAGCGTCCATTTGCCGTCGATGCGCTCGCGCACGAGCAGCACGCGATCGTCGCGGAAACACGCACCTCGTACGTCGATTTTCGGCGTGGCGTAACCGTCTTCGACGAACCACGCCGCATGCAATTCCTGCGCGGTGTGCGACGACTCGAGCGCGAGCAATTGAGTCGCGATATCGGCAATCTCGCGATAGCGCTCGCGATCGTATTCCTCGCGGCAAAAATGCAGCCCCGTTTGCGAGAGCGCCAGGAGGCGGCGAGCGAGATCGAGCGTTGTGGGCATGACAGCGGCGGACCTCAAGCTACTGTCTACAGGCTACAGCAAGAAGCCTTCTTCGTCCGATCCCTGATGCGACAGTGCAGTGCTTTGTCATCGAATGGCAGTCCCCCTTCTGGCTCAAGCGAGCAGCCTGTAAGCTTCGCCGCCCGTGGCTTCCGTCCCTCTTTCCTCCAACTCCTCCATCGACCTGCGCGGATTGTCCGCCGCTGCGGGTGCGTTCTCCATTTGGGGCTTGTTGCCGCTTTATCTCAAAGCGCTCGAGCGTGTACCCATCCTGCAAGTGACGGCGCACCGTATCGTATGGGGGTGCTTGTTTGCGCTTGGGTGGCTTGCGCTTCGACGCGAGCTCGTCGGCGTTCGCGGGGCGCTGACGAACCCAGAGGTTCGACTGCGGCTCATCGCGAGCGTGGCGCTCATCACGATCAACTGGACCACCTACATCTTCGGCATCGCGACCGAAAGGGTCGTCGAAACGAGCCTCGGCTACTTCATCAATCCGCTCGTGAACGTCGTTCTCGGCGTGCTCGTTCTTCGCGAGCGGTTGAACGCGGTCCAATGGGCGGCTGTTGCGCTCGCGGCCGCCGGCGTGGGCTATCTGACCTGGAGCGCGGGTCATCCGCCTTGGATCGCGCTCACCTTGGCATGCTCCTTCGGCTTGTACGGTTTCGTACGTAAAGTCGTTCGCGTCGATGCACTCGCGGGCTTCGCGAGCGAAACGCTGATGATCTTGCCCGTCGGATTGGCCTATCTGCTCTGGTGCGAGATTGCAGGCGCCGGCTCGATGGGACACGCAGGTATCGCGATCGATGGCCTGCTCGTGCTCGCGGGTCCGCTGACCGCCGTCCCGCTCGTGATGTTCGCGTTCGGCGCGCGGCGCGTGCCGTATTCGACGGTCGGGCTGCTGCAGTACATTGCTCCGACGATCCAATTGCTGATCGCGGTGTTCGTCTTCCGCGAGCCGTTCGCGGGCCCGCGCGTCATCGGCTTCACCTTCATCTGGATCGCACTCGCGATCTACGCCGCCGACGGGGTGTGGCGCGCGCGGCGCGTTTCGCGTCTGACGGGGGCCTAGAGGACGAGGCCAGAGCCCACATCGCGCCTTGCACGCCCACACGACACGATCGCAAGGATCGAGTTTGGCCCAACCGAGAAGGATCTCGTGTTTGCGCTACCGTCCCCTTGACGCCCTCTGCATATTTATGCACAATACGCGCGTTTTTATGCATAGCTGCCCCTAAGCGCCGAACCATGTCCGCGGAAATTCATCAGCCCGTCTCGCGCCGCGCCGCGATTCTGCGCATCTTGCGCGAATCGACCGTGCGCAATCAGGACGAGCTCGTGAAGGAGCTGCGCAAGCAGGGAATCGACGCGACGCAATCGAGCGTGAGCCGCGATCTGCGCGAGCTCGGGGTCGCGAAAGCCGGCGATCACTACATCGTTCCGGCCGATTCCCTCGCGGTCAATCATTTCGAGGCGATCACCACCTTCGTCATCGACATCCGCGCAGCAGGGCCTTCGCTGACAGTGGTCAAGACGACGACGGGCACGGCGCAAAGCGTCGCCGTCGCCATCGACAAATCGAACTGGCCCGAGGTCGTCGGCTCGATCTCCGGCGACGACACGATTTTTCTTGCGACCGAGAATGCGCGCGATCAGCGCAAGCTGATCGACCGCCTGCGCGAGATCTTCCGGAAGGGGATAGGGGTTAGGGGATAGGGGATCGTCAGAGACGACGTCCCTGCTCCAGCCGCGATTCCTCCAACCTCTATTTTCTTGCTATCTCCCTACCCGCTAACCCCTATCTCCTGAACTCATGACCGACTCGCTTCCTCCAGGCAACGATCCCATTCTGCTCGCGTTTTCGGGCGGCCTCGACACGTCGTTTCTCGTGCCGTGGCTCAGCGCCACCTACGGGCGTCCCATCATCACCGTGACGGTCGATACGGGCGGCATCGACGCGAATGCCGCGAAAGTGCTCGCGGAACGCTCGCGGGCGCTCGGCGCGAAAGATCACATACAGATCGACGCCCGCAAGGACTACTTCGATCAAGTCATCAAGTTCCTCATCATCGGCAACGTGAAGCGCGGGCAGATGTATCCGCTCTGCGTCGGCGCCGAGCGCGTAATGCAGGCGCAGACGATTGCCGAATACGCGCGCAAGCTCGGTACGAAGGTCGTCGCGCACGGCTGCACGGCGGCGGGCAACGATCAAGTTCGGTTCGAAGTCGCGCTACGCACGCTCGCCCCGGAGCTCACGATCCTTGCACCCGTTCGAGACCAGGCCTTCAAGCGGCCCGAGCAGCTGAAGTATCTCGAGGAGCGTCAGCTTCCCATCCCTCCGCATGGGGCGGCGTA
>JAAYXG010000484.1 GCA_012516015.1 Lysobacteraceae bacterium
AACCATGCCACTTGAGCACGCGAGCGTCGATTTGCCATTCGTCGCCCGAGAGCATGAACAATTGCATCTCGCCGCTCGGCACCTGCGCGAGCGTCGCACGAAACTGCTGCGGGCCGCGCGCTTCGAACACGATTTCTGCGATAGGCCGCTCGTAGGTAAGACGAGCGTACGTGTGCAGGTTCAACGAGACGACGAAGAGCAGGGCCGCGATGCCGAGCAGCACCAAGCCCGCCACTGCGCTCCCGCCTGCGGCGAGAAACCGCGCACGGTACAGCCGCTGACACGCAAGGATGAGCAGCAGCAGCCCGAATAGTGCGATGAGAAGGGTGATGGCGTTAGACATGTCTGGCTTCGCCGGGCTGTGAGCTGGAGGCTGTAGGCTCTGGAGCGGAAGTGCGAGTGAAGCAGCGTATCCCGCGGTCGTTCATGTTCTCGTTGCCCTCGTGACGTCCATGAGAAAACTTGTTCTTCTCTCGCGGCTAGAGCCTAGAGAAACTGCTCCAGCTCTCCGTCCAGAATCACGCGCGCGAGTGTTGCGATGTCGCGATCCAATCGATGATCGTAGGGCCGGTATTCGACGTGGCTTCGTACGAACCGATGCACTCGCTGCAGCGGTTCCGTCGTTTCGAGCGGTTGCAGCTTGTCGATGGCATGAGCCGCCGCCAACAGCTCGATCGCGAGCACATGAGCGGTATTCTCGCAGATCCGCCGCAATTTGAATCCGGCCCAAGGCGCCATGCTCACGTGGTCCTCCTGTCCCGCGGACGTCGTCACATTATCGACGGACGCCGGATGAGCAAGGGTCCGGTTCTCAGAAGTGAGCGCCGCGGCGGTGACGTGCGCGATCATGAAGCCGGACTCGAGCCCGGGCTCGGTCGTCAGGAACATGCTGAGGGCCGGATTGACGCGTCGATCGAGCAAGTCCGTGCGCCGCTCGGACATGCTTGCGAGCTCCGCAACCGCGATCGCCAGATAATCGCTCAGAAAGGCGATCGGCTGCGCGTGGAAGTTGCCGCCCGAGACGATGGCATCGTCGAAGATCAAGGGATTGTCGGTTACGCCATTGATCGCCGAGCCCAGGACCTCGCGTGCATGTGCGAGCGTGGCCTCGATGCCGGCATACACCTGCGGCATGCAGCGCACCGCATACGGGTCTTGAACGCGATCGCAGTGCTCGTGCGCGCGGTGAATCGCGCTTTCGGTGAGCAGCAGGCGAAAACGCCGCGCGACTTCGATCTGGTGCGGGGATCGACTCGCTTCATGTACGCGAGCGTCGAATGGCGCGTAACTGCCCGCAAGCCCATCGATCGTGAGCGCGCCCGTGACGATCGCGGCTGCGAGCAAGGTTTCCGCTCGAAACAACCCGTCGAGCGCGAGCGCCAAGCTCAACTGAGTTCCATTGATGAGCGCGAGACCTTCTTTTGCCTCGAGCGTGATCGGTGCGAAGCCCGCCGCATCGCATACGGCTCGACCTTCGAGGCGCTCATCGCCGCTGAGCGCCTCGCCTTCGCCGATCAAGCACAACGAGACGTGCGCGAGCGGAGCGAGGTCGCCGGATGCGCCGACCGAGCCGCGCGAAGGAATGATCGGCAGCACGTCGTGCTCGAGCAGGTCGAGCAGCGCCTCTACGATTTCGGGTCGTGCGCCGGAGAAGCCTGCAGCGAGGGCATTCGCTTTCAGGAGCAGGATGAGCCGCACGATCGAGCGCGGCAGCGGGTCGCCGACGCCGCACGCGTGGCTGCGCACCAAGTTCAGCTGCAGCTCACGAACTTGCTCGGCGGAAATGCGCTTGTTCGCGAATGCGCCGAATCCGGTCGTGATGCCGTAGGTCGGCCGTTCGCTACGCACCGCTTCGCGGACAGCCGCGACGCTTCGAAGCATGGTCGCGCGCGCCGTAGGCGCGAGACTCGCACGACGTGGTCGCGCTATGAACGAGCGCAGATCGTCGAGCGACAGCGATCGACCGTCGAGCTGTATGACGGCGGTCATGCGCGATGACCGCAGCGGTCGACAGTCGACGGTTGACGGCTGAGGGGCAGAGAAGGCCCGCTAGCGCGACGATGGATGCTCGTTAGGCACATCGGTTCTTACCGTCAACTGTCGACCGTCAACCGCCAACTGGTTCTTATGCCTCGAGCTTCTTGTACCGGATTCGATGCGGCGTATCGGCATCATCGCCTTTACGTCGGCGCAAATCCTCTACGTACTCTGCGTAATTGCCTTCGAACCAGACGACCTCGCTGTTGCCTTCGAAGGCAAGAATGTGGGTCGCGATGCGATCGAGGAACCAGCGATCGTGAGAGATCACGACGGCACACCCCGGGAAGCTGAGGAGTGCCTCCTCGAGCGCGCGCAGCGTTTCGACGTCGAGATCGTTGGTCGGCTCGTCGAGCAGGATCACGTTGCCGCCCGACTTCAAGACCTTGGCAAGATGGACGCGATTGCGTTCGCCGCCCGACAGCTCGCCGATCAGCTGCTGCTGTTGCGTGCCGCGGAAGTTGAAGCGCCCGACGTAGCCGCGCGACGACGTCTCGTAGTTGCCGACGCGAATCATATCGAGGCCGCCGGAAATCTCTTGCCAGACGGTTTTCGAATCGTCGAGGGATTGGCGCGACTGGTCGACGTACGCGAGCTGCACAGAAGGGCCGATGCGCACTTCGCCCGCATCCGGCTTCTCTTGCCCGGTGATGATGCGAAACAAAGTCGTCTTACCGGCGCCGTTCGGGCCAATCACGCCGACGATGCCGCCTGCGGGCAGATTGAAGCTCAAGTCATCGAATAGAAGACGGTCGCCGAATCCCTTCTTCAAGCCGTTCGCTTCGATCACGAGATCGCCGAGGCGAGGGCCGGGCGGAATATAGATCTCGTTCGTCTCGTTGCGCTTCTGAAACTCTTGCGATGCAAGCTCTTCGTAGCGCTGCAGTCGCGCCTTGCTCTTCGCTTGGCGCGCTTTCGGATTCGCGCGGACCCATTCGAGCTCGCGCTCCAACGTCTTGCGCAAGGCTTCCTGTTGTCTCTCTTCCTGCGCGAGTCGTCGTTCCTTCTGCTCGAGCCATGAAGAGTAATTGCCTTCCCACGGAATGCCGTGGCCTCGATCGAGCTCGAGGATCCAACCCGCGACGTTGTCGAGGAAGTAGCGATCGTGGGTCACGGCGATGACCGTGCCGGGGTAGCTTTCCAGAAAGCGCTCTAGCCACGCCACCGACTCCGCATCGAGATGGTTCGTCGGCTCATCGAGCAGCAACATGTCCGGCTGCGAGAGGAGCAATCGGCACAATGCGACGCGTCTGCGCTCGCCGCCTGAAATCTTCGTGACATCCGCATCCCAAGGTGGCAGACGCAGCGCATCCGCAGCGATCTCTAGCTTGCGCTCGAGCTCCCAGCCGTTCTTTGCGTCGATTGCATCCTGCAGCTTCGCCTGCTCATCGAGCAGCTTGTTCATCTCCTCTTCGCCCAAGTCCGGATCCGCGAACTTGTCGCTCACTTCATTGAAGCGATCGATCAGCGACTGGATTTCCGCAACGCCCTCGATGACGTTGCCGCGCACGTCCTTGTTCGGGTCGAGCTCAGGTTCCTGCGCGAGCAGTCCGATCTTGATGCCCGGCTGCGGGCGCGCTTCGCCCTCGAATTCCTTGTCGACGCCCGCCATGATTCGAAGGAGCGTCGATTTACCCGAGCCGTTGAGGCCGAGCACGCCGATCTTTGCGCCCGGAAAGAAGGAAAGGGAAATGTCGCGCAAGATCACCCGCTTTGGCGGTACGACCTTGGAAACGCGATTCATTGTGTAGATGAACTGGGCCATTCACACCCTCAAACGCAAGAGAAAGACACGAATGATACCGAACCCCCGCGGACATTCCTCGCGGAAGGATCTTCGTGGGGGCACTGCGTGCGGGTACAAGGCTTGCCGAGGCGGCGCGGATGTCAGGAATGTCCCCATCCGGCCGACGCCCATGTATTCTTCAGGCGCTATGAGGCCCGCTTCCGTACAGGGCGCTTCCTCGGAGTACTCGCGCCATGATTGACGATGTCGAGCTCCGACGCTCGTCCGTTTTGTTGGTGTCGGGCGACGAAATCGCTCGCTATGGTTTCGGCGATGGACACCCGTTCGGCCCGGATCGCCACGAAGCGTTCATGCGCGAGCTGCACAAAGCCGGCCTCGACGGTCGCGTGCTTCGCGCAAGCCCGCGTACCGCGACGCGCGAAGAGGTCGAAGCGTTTCACACGGCGGAGTACGTCGATTTCGTTCGCGAACGTTCGGCGGCGGGGCAGGGATACTTGGACGGCGGGGACACGCCCGCAAAACGCGGCATCTTCGAGGCGGCGATGTCGGTCGTCGGCGCGACGCTGGTCGGCGTCGAGGCGTTGATGACCGAGCGGGCCAAGCGTGCCTTCATTCCGATCGCAGGTCTTCATCACGCCGCTCGCGATCGTGCCGCGGGGTTCTGTGTGTTCAACGATTGCGGGGTCGCCATCGAGATCCTGCGCCGTCGGTACGGCCTGCGCACGATCGCCTACGTCGACATCGATGCGCACCATGGGGACGGCGTTTTCTACGCGTTCGAGTCCGATCCCGACCTCGTGTTCGTCGATTTCCACGAGGACGGTCGCTATCTCTATCCGGGCACCGGTGCTGCGGAGGAAACGGGCACCGGCGCCGCGCGCGGCACGAAGCTCAACGTGCCGCTACCGCCCGGTGCTGACGACACGGCGTTCTTCGCGCTCTGGGAGCGCGCCGAAGCGCTGCTGCGCGAACGGCGCCCCGAGTTCATCCTGCTCCAGTGCGGCGCCGACAGCCTGGCAGGCGATCCGATCACGCATCTTCGGCTCACGGAGGAAGCGCACGCGCACGCCGCGGCACGTTTGTGTGCGCTCGCCGACGAATTCGGGCACGGCCGCGTTCTCGCGATGGGCGGCGGCGGTTACAACCGCGGCAATCTCGCGCGCGCTTGGACGAGGGTCGTTCAGAGCTTCTTGGAAAGTGACCCGCGGACAGCGGACGGCGAACCGTAATAGGCGATTTGGTTCGAATTCTTCACTGTCCCCTGTCCGCCATCCGCCATTCACTCGCATTCCTGTAGAATACGCATTCCCCTTCCCGGAGTGCCCATGTTTCCAGCCAAACTGACCATTGCCGATTTCGATCCCGAGTTGCAGGCCGCTATCCAGGCGGAGCGTCGCCGTCAAGAAGACCACATCGAATTGATTGCGTCGGAGAACTACGCGAGCCCGCGCGTGCTGGAAGCGCAAGGCACCGTTCTGACGAACAAATATGCTGAAGGGTACCCGGGCAAGCGATACTATGGCGGCTGCGAGCACGTCGATGTCGCCGAGCAGCTGGCGATCGAGCGTGCGAAGAAACTGTTCGGCGCGGCCTACGCGAACGTTCAGCCTCATTCCGGCTCGCAAGCGAACGCCGCGGCGTACCTCGCGCTCGTGAATCCCGGCGATACGATCCTCGGAATGAGCCTGGATCACGGCGGGCACCTGACGCACGGTGCGAAGGTCAACTTCTCGGGGAAGATCTTCAAGGCCGTTCAGTACGGGCTCGATCCCGAGACGGGCGAGATCGATTACGCACAGGTGGAGCGCCTCGCACACGAGCACAAGCCCAAGCTCATCATCGCAGGCTTCTCGGCCTATTCGCGCGTCGTCGATTGGCAGCGGTTTCGCGAAATCTCCGACGCGGTCGGCGCGCTGTTTCTGGTCGATATGGCGCACGTCGCCGGCCTCGTGGCGGCGGGCATCTACCCGAATCCAGTGCCGATCGCCGATGTGGTGACCACGACGACGCACAAGACGTTGCGCGGGCCGCGGGGCGGCATGATTCTCGCGCGCGCGAACGAGGCGATTGAGAAAAAGCTCAACTCGCTCGTATTCCCCGGAACGCAGGGCGGCCCCTTGATGCACGTGATCGCCGCGAAGGCGGTCGCGCTGCTCGAAGCCCTGCAGCCCGATTTCACCGCGTACCAAAAGCAGGTGCTCGCGAATTCGCGTGCGATGGCAAAAGAGCTGATGAATCGCGGCTACAAGATCGTATCGGGCGGCACGGACAACCACCTGTTTCTCGTCGACCTGATCGGTCGCGACATCACGGGCAAGGAGGCAGACGCGGCGCTGGGACGCGCGCACATCACCGTGAACAAGAACGCCGTCCCGAACGATCCGCGACCGCCCTTCGTCACGAGCGGACTGCGTATCGGCACGCCCGCTGCGACGACGCGCGGCTTTCGCGAAGCCGAGGTGACGGAGCTCGCCAATTGGATCGCCGATGTGCTCGATGAGAACGGCAGCGAAGCCGCCGTCGGGAAGGTGCGAGCGAAAGTAGAGGAGATTACCCGCAAGTTCCCTGTATACGGATAGTGACCAGCGGACCGCTGACGGTGAGCGTCAAGAGAGCCGGATGCGTCCCGGACTTTCACCGTCCGCCATCCGCCACCCGGCAATCACCATCGCATGCATTGTCCCTTCTGCAATCACGAAGAAACCAAGGTCATCGACTCGCGGTTGGCGGGTGAAGGGCAGCAGATCCGTCGCCGCCGCGAATGCTTGAAATGCGGCGAGCGCTTCACGACGTTCGAGACGGCCGAGCTCGTCATGCCGCGCATCGTCAAGAACGACGAGAGCCGCGAACCGTTCGACGAGCAGAAACTTCGCAACAGCATGCTGAAGGCGCTCGAGAAGCGCCCCGTATCGAGCGAAGCGCTCGATGCCGCCGTCGCGCACATTTGCCACAAGTTGCGCGCGCTCGGTGAGCGCGAAGTCGCATCGAGGCTCGTTGGCGAGCTTGCGATGGAGGAATTGCACGGGCTCGACGAAGTGGCCTACGTGCGTTTCGCTTCCGTTTACCGTGCCTTCCAGGATGTGGATGCCTTCCGCGAGGAAATCGAGCGGATGCGACATCGGCGCAGCCGCGAAGCCGCCGAAGCGCAGCTCGCGCTGTGGGCGGCGAACGAGGCGGAGAGGAAGAAGAAATAGTACGGGAGTGTAAGGTGTAACGGCCGCACGGAGCCCTCTGACCTTACACGTCACACTTCGCACATTACACGCATGCCTTCACCGACAGACATAGCGCACATGCGCCGCGCAATCGAGCTCGCATGGCTCGGGCGCTATACGACGCATCCCAATCCCCGCGTCGGCTGCGTCATCGCGCACGGCGAGCGAATCGTGGGCGAGGGGTGGCATCGCAAGGCAGGCAGCGCGCACGCGGAAGTGATTGCGCTCGATCAAGCGGGCGATGCCGCGCGCGGTGCGTGCGTCTATGTCACGCTCGAGCCTCATTCGTTTCACGGTAAGACGCCGCCTTGCACCGACGCGCTCATTCGTGCGGGCGTGGGGCGCGTCGTGTGCGGTGTGCTGGATCCGAATCCCAAAGTGCATGGCGCAGGTATTCGGCAATTGCAGGCAGCGGGCATCGCAACGGAAGTGGGCGTGCTTGCCGAGGAGGCGCGCGAGCTCAATCTCGGCTTCGAGAAGCGTATGCGAACCGGGCTGCCGCGCGTCATCGTGAAGATGGGCGCGAGCCTCGACGGCCGCATTGCACTAGCGAATGGCGAGAGCCGCTGGATTACGAGCGATGCGGCGCGTCAGGACGTACAGCGCCTGCGCGCTGCGGCGAGCGCCGTACTGACCGGGATCGGTACGGTGTTGACCGACGATCCGCGGCTCAACGTTCGCGATCGCTCGATCGATCTGGAAGGGCGTGAGATGCTGCGCGTCGTGCTCGACAGTCGTCTGCGGATCTCCGCGACCGCGAAGATATTTCAAGCGCCGGGCCCGGTCGTCGTCGCAACGCTCGTCGGCTCGGGCGTGGAGGCG
>JAAYXG010000485.1 GCA_012516015.1 Lysobacteraceae bacterium
ATCCACGACGATCGCATGGAGCCGTGCATTCGCGGCAAGCGAGGTGCTCGCGTCGTTGCGCCACAACGGGCCGGCGAATGCAAATGCGAGTGCCGCGAGCAAGAGGATGCGCAGCAACAGGAGCAGCCAGTAGCGCAACGTTCGGTGCGCCGTTCGCTGCGTTTCGCTCTGCTCGAGCAACATGAGCGAGGGAAACGGATGTCGAACGGGATTCGCGCGCGCCACTCGATGCAGCCAGATCGGCACGCCGATCGCGAGCAGTCCGAGCAGGAAGAATGGCGCAAGCATGGTGGCTACCGCGGAGGATTAGGGGATAGGGGGTAGTCAGAGGCGCTGTCGCGCGCATACGTTTCTCGAGCACGAGTACGCGTGCGGGAGCACGTCTGACTATCCCCTGCCCCCTGTTCCCTATCCCCTAAATTCATACTTTGCCCCGTCTGAACGACAAGTAGCGGCGTAGCGCGCGGTCGAGCGGCTCGTCCGTCGAGATCAACACTTGCTCCGCGCGCGCGCGCGCGGCCGCGGAGCGCAGCGCAGAGAGATGCGCATCCATGCGCTTGCCGTACTCCTCGGCGAGATAGTCGGGCGACACGTTCATCGTTTGACGCGTCTCGATGTCTTCGAGCACGACGGCCTCGCGCCACTCGGGTTTGAGCTCTTTCGGGTCGAGTAGCTGGAAGAGCACGATGTCGTGCCCACGGTACGCGAGCGGCTGAACGGCTTTGCTCATCGCTTCCGGATCGCAATAGAGGTCGGAAATCACGACGACCAGACCTCGGCGCAGCAGATGTTCACGAAAACGCCGGAAGCAGCCGATCAGGTCCGTGCCGCTGCCGGGCTCGACGGAATCGATGGTGTGAATGAGGCCGGCGAGGCTGCCGGTGCGACTCGTGGGCGGTCGATAGTGACGCACCTGTTCGTCGAACACGATGAGCCCGACCGGATCGTGCTGCCGCGACGCGAGATACGCGAACGCCGCGGCCAGAAACTTCGCGTATTGCAGCTTGGTGATCGCGCCGGAGCGATAGCCCATCGAGGCGCTCGCATCGAGCACGATCGTCAGGCGCGTGTTGGTTTCGCCCTCGTAGCGTCGGACATACGTCCGCTCGGTCCGCGCGTACACGTTCCAATCGACGAAGCGCGGGTCGTCGCCCTCGACGTAAGCCCGATACTCCTTGAACTCTTGGCTGAATCCGTAGTGAGGCGAGCGGTGCAGACCGATCAGAAACCCCTCGACCGCGGTGCGCGCGATCAACTCTAGATTGGCGAGCCCCGCGAGCGTTTGCGGAGGCAAGAGGCGCGATGCGGTCGTGGATGCCATGGATGATCGCCTCAGCGTGCGATGACCTCTTGCAGCACGTCGTCAACCGATTTCCCGTCCGACTCGGCTTGATAGTTCGTCAGGACGCGATGCCGCAGCACGGGCGGCGCGAGCGCTCGCAAATCGTCCTCGGTGACGTGATAACGGCCTTGCATCAACGCACGGGCCTTCGCTGCGAGACACAGGAACTGCGTTGCACGCACGCTCGCACCATAGCGAACGTACGTACGCACGGCCTCGGGCGCACTCGGCTCGCTAGGGCGCGTCGCTCGAACCAATTCGACTGCGTACCGGCGCATGTCGGTCGACAGCGGCACCTGACGTACGAGCCACTGAAATTGAACGATCTCCTCGGCATTCGTGCAGGCCTCGAGCGTCGGCAGCGTCATGCGCGTGGAATTGCGGTCGACGACCTCCATCTCTTGCTCGGCACTCAAGTAGTCGAGCAGCACGTTGAACAAGAAGCGATCGAGCTGCGCTTCGGGGAGCGGGTAGGTTCCCTCCAGCTCGATCGGGTTTTGCGTGGCAAGCACGAAAAAGGGCGGAGCGAGCGCGTGCGTCGCGCCGCGAACCGTGACCGAATGCTCCTGCATCGCCTCGAGGAGCGCAGCTTGCGTCTTCGGCGGCGTGCGGTTGATTTCGTCCGCGAGCAGCACGTTCGCGAAAATCGGACCCGGCACGAACGTCCAACGCCGATGTCCGGTGGTGATGTCTTCCTCGATGATGTCGGTGCCCGTCACGTCGGTCGGCATCAAATCCGGTGTGAACTGAATGCGCTTGAACGACAGCCCGAGCACCGACGCGAGCGTCCGCACGAGCAGCGTCTTCGCCGTGCCCGGCATGCCGGTGATCAAGCAGTGGCCGCCGACGAAGAGCGTAAGCAACAGATGATCGACGACCTCGTCCTGCCCGACGATGATTTGGCGGACTTGCGTGCGAATTCGCTCGATGCGCTCGTGGAACTTGGAGACCAGCGCACGCGCCTCGGGCTCCTCGCTGAATTGCGGACCGATTTCAATCATGGCGCGCTTCGCTCCTCGATCGTTTCAAGTAAAAGGGCCTGGGCGGGACGATAGTGAGGCGCCGCAGCGAGCGCATCGAGCAGCTCGCGGCGACTTTGCTCTCGCTTGCCGAGCGCGCGTAAGGCGCGTGCGGCGCCGAAATGAGCGGCGGGTCGATCTGCATCGGGCATCGATTGCAGCACACGGAACTCGCGTAGCGACTCTTCGTGTCGCCCTGCGACGAGGAAGCGCTCACCCAGTTGCAGATGAAGCTCGGCGGCAAGAGGATCGACGTAGTTCAGCGTCGCCAGAATTTCCGTCGCTTCGTGCGTGCGTCCCGCCTCGTCGAGCCAGCTCGCGAGCTCGCGCATCGCACCGGGATCCCAGCCGCCGGCTGCGCGATAAGCTTGCAGCGCCGCGATTGCCTCTTCCTTGCGGTCCGCCTTCTCGAGCGCATGCGCCAACAATAGCGCGGGGCTGCCGGGACCTACGTGCTCCGGATAGATGCCGACTGCTCTGCGCGCAGCATCGATCGCAGCGCGCCACTGTTCTTTCTCGACCGCTTGACCCGCCGCTTGGTAGGCGGCCTGCCAGTCCTCCCACTCGGCGAGCGCGCGTGTAAAACGCTCGCGTAAGAAAGCGTCGAACTCGCGGTCGAATGCGGCTGGCTCGATCTCCAACGCGGCTCGTACAGCCTGCACCGTCGTTACGTCTTTCGTGAACTGGTGGAGCAACGACGCGAGCCGCTCGAAACCCCAACGCTGTTCGATGAACAGGCAGACGAGGCCCGCCTGCATATACGACACTTGAATCTGCGCCGGATAGCTCGGGCGTATGAATCCGGAATCCAGGTCGGCGATCGGCAGCAGTTGATCGTCCTTCAACGCTTGCAGCAGCTCCGGCGGCACGGCGATTCCCGGCGTCGGCCCCGTGCGCCATTCCTCGAACACCGAAATGCCTTCGCTCAGCCAGCGCGGCACGCGATGGCCGGTGGCCTCCAGGGTGAATACGTGCGCCATCTCGTGCCACAGCGTCGAGCCCCAGTGGAACTCGCCGACCGGCCGCCCGGCCG
>JAAYXG010000486.1 GCA_012516015.1 Lysobacteraceae bacterium
AGCTCGAACTCGAGCAGCTCCGGCTCGCCCTCACGAGCCACCGTGATGCTCACTTTCGTACCGGCGGCGCCGCGCATGCGATCGATCGTGTCGTCGAGGTCCTGCGGGTCCACGACGACGCCGTCGATGGACACGATCGTATCGCCCGCTTTCACGCCCGCGCGCTCGGCAGGGGTGCCTTCGATCGGGGTCACGACCCGCACGACCCCTTTGTCGAGCGTCACTTCGATGCCGACGCCGGAGTACTCGCCGGATGTGCTGATGCGCACTTCGTTGAACTGCTCGCGATCGAGATAGGCGGAATGCGAGTCGAGGTCCGCCATCATGCCGCGGATGGCCGCTTCGATCAGCTCGCTGTCGGTGATCTCCTCGACGTACTCGTCTCTGATGTGTTCGAGCACTTCCGCCAGGAGCCGAGCGTCTTTCCACGGTATCACGCCGGCATCCGGCGCGCTCTGTGTCGTGGCGACCGCACGCTCCGCCTTCACTGCCGGTCCCACAGAGACGCCGAAGCCGAGCACGACTCCCACCGCGAGAGTCATGGCGAAACGGAAGGAAGCGGGCATCCGAGACATCTATGTACGCATCGTGCTGGGAGTTGAGTCGTGGACTCAGAATAGAGCAGGAGTCGTGCCTATCCAATGCGGCGATCGCTGCAGCAAAACGCCGACGAGACGCACGTCACAGTCCCGCGAATCGCGCCATGCGGGGTGCAGCGGGATTGCGCACGATGCCAGGCGCACCCCGCAGCAACTCCTGCAACACGACCTCGAGTGGACGCGGGCGCCCGATCGCGAAGCCCTGTCCGAAGTCGACGCCAAGTTTCGCGACCGCAGCCATGATCTCTTCGCTCTCGACGCACTCCGCGGTCGTCTGCAACTTCATCGCCTGAGCGAGCTGCACGATGGCGGTCACCATGGCCTGCGAGCGCGCGTTGCCCACGAGATCCCGCACCAATTCGCCGTCGATCTTCAGATGCGATACCGACAGCGATTTGAGGTACGTGAGCGACGACAACCCGCGACCGAAATCGTCGAGCGCAATGCTGTGGCCAAGATCCTGCAGCCGCTTGATCAGCATCTCCGCCCGCACGATGTTCGCGACGGCGGCCGTCTCCGTGATCTCGAACGACAATAGCTGCGGCGGAAGCTCGTACTCGCGCAGCTTGTTTTCGAGGAACATTGGGAAGTCCTCATCGCCCAACGACTGCCCCGAGATGTTGATGGCGAAGTGCGCGCCCAGGTGCTCGAGCGCGGACGCCGCGGAGGAGAGAATTTCGAGCGCGTACTGGACCACCCATCGATCGATGTCCGTCGCGAGCTGATAGCGCTCGGCCGCGGACAAGAACTTGTCGGGCGCGATGCTGTCTCCTGCCGGATCTATCATGCGCAACAGCAGCTCGAAGCGGCGCGGCGTTCCCTTGTGGCTCAAGTCCAGGATCGGCTGCGCCTCCATGCGGAAGCGATCGTTTGCGATGGCTTCCCGAAGGTTGCCGACGATCGTCACGTCCTCGTAGCGCCGGACGATACTGCGATCTGCCTCCTGGTAGATCTCGACGCGGCCACGCCCGCGGTCCTTCGCCGCCTTGCACGCGATCTCGGCGGCCGCGAGCGCGTGCGAAAGCGGAAACTTCGTGTCGGGCACCGCAGCAACGCCGACGCTCAACGAAAGCTCGATCGCTTTTCCTTCGTGCGCGACCGACACGCTCGCGACTTTTCCGCACAGATCTTCCGCAAACGAACGCGCCGCCTCGAGCGACAGCTCCGGAAAGAACATCGCAAACCGATCGCCGGAAATGCGCGCAGCGATCACATTCGCCGGAAGATGAGTCCGCAGCACTTCGGCGGCTCGATCGATGACCTCATCGCCTACGTGCATGCCGTGATTTTCGTTGACGACGTGCAGCCGATCGACGTCGGCGTACGCGACGCAGTGCTGCGCGTCCGCGCCGAACGTCGCGAGTGCCGCCAGCGCTCGTTGTTCGAACGCGGGCCGCGTGAGCAATCCGGTCGAAGGATCGTAGGCATTTTGCAAGACGTAGGCGATGCGTCGCGTCATCATCTCGAGGATGCGCACTTGCCGGACGTCGAAATCGGTTGCGTCCCTTCGCTTCGCGAGCATCAACAAGCCCGCCACATGATGCGCGCCGTGACGAACGGGGCAGGCAAGAATCTTGTAGGGCAGCGAGCCGAGCGGGCTATTCGGCGGCGCTTTGTTCAACAACAGCGTGCGTCGCTGCACTTGAGCCCATGCAAACAGATTTCCGTGGGTCTCCTCGAGGAGCGCCGCGTCTTTCGAGGCGCTCGCGTCGGCGAAAGCGGAGATGGCAATCTTCTTGTCGGGAACGACGAGTGCACCGTACGAGCACTCCATGTGGCTTATGCAGTTGCGCACCAACTGAACGAGATCATGGTCGTCCTGCTCGTCGGCGGAGCCGCTCGGGTCGAGAAGCAACGCGAGGTCCCCGTCGCGAAGAGACAAGTCCTTGCGTAGGTCGAGGATGTTGTATTGGTGCGAGAGCTCGCGACTGAGCACCTGGAGCGCAGGTCGAAGCAGACCTTGCACGAGACTGAAGGGGCGCGCGCCGCTCGAGCTGTCCTGACAAGAAATGGCCAATGCGCCGAGGAGCGATGCGCCCTCGCGAAGAAGGAAAACGTAGGAGGTGTCGCCGTCCCACGAGCGCGCAAAACCCTCTTGCTCGCCGAGGTCTGGATCGTCCGAACCGAGCATGCCCTGACGCGCCGCGTTGAGCGCCTCTTCCGCGAGCTGCGCGAGATCGTGGCCGTCGTACCCGTCCGAGAGCCACAGCGGCACGCTCATGCGATCGTAGATCGCAATGCACGTCGCTCGCGGCATCAGCATCTTGACGAGCTGCCCATAAGGATCGAGCGACGTCGATAGGCTTTGCGCCTCTACGGTCTCCTCGTCCGATGTGCTCGCCATGATGTTCGATGGCCCGAAATGGGCGCACGTACCCCCTTCGTTTACACGGGGATCATGGGTGCACGCGCCTTTTGCTTCTTTGAAGTCGGCCGCAGTTTCGCGTACCCGCTTCGGGGTATCCCTCAATGAAGCGCGTAGTGCACAGCGATAATGCGTTTCCGGGTCGGACGCGTCGCGCCCAGCGGAAAAGGATGAGTCGGCGAGAGGGTCTTTGGACTAGCGGCGCACGAGCCAACTCCCGGGGTCGAGGGTTTGTCGGCCCTTCCGGATCTCGAGATAGAGCCCCGGCTTGCCCACGCCAGCAGCATCGCCGACGGCGGACAAGATGTCGCCGGGTGCAACGCGCTCTCCCACGCGCCGATAGAGTTGCTCATTGTTGCCGTACAAGCTCATGTAGCCGTCGCCGTGATCGAGCACGAGCAGCAATCCAAGGCCGGGCAGCCAATCCGCATAAACCACCCGTCCGTGGTAAGGGGACCGCACCTGCGTGCCGCGATCGGCGCCGATCACGATGCCTTGCCATTTGAGCGGTCCGCCCGCTCGAAGCTCGCCGAACCGCGCGAGCACTTTCCCGTTGACCGGCCACGGCAGCTTTCCTTTCACGCGGTGGAACGGCTGCTCGGCGAGCTCCGGAAATTCATCGATCGCGCGACGCAGCTCCGCCACGAGGTCTTCGAGCGCGCGCGCATCGCGCTGCAGCTTCGCAAGCTCTTGGTTGCGGCTCTTGAGCTTCGCCTGCACTTGCGCAAGGGTCTGCGCGCGTCGGCGGCGTGCGTCCGCGAGCAGCTGCACGTTGCGCTCGCTCTCGGCCTCGAGGGTTTTCAGCCGCGCGGCTTCGGCTGAAATGGTCTCGCCCAGCAGAGCAAGGTGTTCGAGGTGATCGCCGATACGCTCGATCCGATCGGCCCGCGCGCGCGCGAAATAGCCGTAGTACGTCATCGTACGGCCGAGCTGCGCCGGATCCTGCTGGTTGAGCAGGAGCTTCAGTTGCTCCTGGCGCCCGTTCATGTACGCCGTGGCGAGCTCTGCTGCGAGCGCCGAACGCTCCTCGTCGACTTGGCGCTGGGTTTCCGCCTGCTCTTGTCGCAGGGCTTTCAGCTTCTGCTCCGTCGCAGCACGCTGCGCGCGAATCTCGCCCAGGCGCTCCCGAGCGGATTGAATCGCCTTGTCCGCGCTCTTGAGCTGGCCAGCCAGGGCGTCTCTGCGTTCGGCGTCCGCATGAATGGAC
>JAAYXG010000487.1 GCA_012516015.1 Lysobacteraceae bacterium
AAAGCGGCAAGCGCGAGTCGGCAAGCTCAAGGTCATTTTGCTCGAAGGCCAATTCAGGGCGTACGCGATGGGTGCGGACGCTACCACACCGCACCGGCTGCGGAAAATTGCAGGGTGCTCGGCTCGCCTATCGAAGCTGGATCGGCCCCTCGGCGATCGCAGCGAGTTGCTCGCGCAGCGCGAGCACCTGATTCTCCCAGTAGCGCGGCTCCGTGAACCACGGGAAGGCCGCCGGAAACGCCGGATCGCTCCAACGCCGCGCGAGCCACGCGGAATAGTTGATCATCCGCAGCGTTCGCAAGCTTTCAATCAAGCTCAACTCGCGGGGATCGAAATCGGCGAATTGACCATAGCCCTCGAGGATCTGGGCGAGCTGCTCGCCCATCTCGCTTCGCGTCCCCGAGAGGAGCATCCACATGTCTTGGATTGCCGGCCCCATGATGCAATCGTCCAAGTCGACGAAATGCGGACCCGCGTCCGTCCACAAAATGTTCCCGCGGTGGCAATCGCCGTGCAGTCGCAGCTCCGCCACGCCGCGAGCCGTTTCGAACGCAGCGCGAATCTGCTCCATGAGGTCCGCCGTCACCGTTTCGTACGCCGACTCGAGATGAGGCGGGATCCAACCTTCGTCGAGCAGGTACAGGCGGGAGTGCTCTCCCATTCGCTCGATATCCAAGCGCTCGCGATGCCGAAACTTGAGCCTTCGACCGATCACATGGATGCGCCCAAGGAAGCGTCCCATCCACTCGCGCTCCGTTCTCGTGCCGAGCTCCGGCCAGCGCCCGCCCTTGCGTTCGAAGAGCGCGAAACGAAACTGCTCGTACTCGAACAGCGTCCTTCCGTCGTGAACGATCGGCGGGACGACGGGCACCTCCGCCGCGGCCAACTCCAAGGCGAAACCGTGCTCCTCCTGGATGGCGGCATCGCTCCATCGCCCGGGACGATAGAACTTCGCCACGAGCGGCTGCGACTGCTCGATGCCCACTTGATAGACGCGGTTTTCGTAGCTATTCAGCGCCAGGATGCGCCGATCCGATACGTAGCCGACGGACTCGACCGCCGCGATGATCACATCCGGCGTCAATCGATCGTACGGGTGCGGGTTCGCCATCAGAAAGAGTAATGCTTACGTCCTACGGAATTGCCCGAAACGAGCGCACTGTATCGTCGTACGACCCCATGACACCACGGTCGGCCGTGTGGGCATGCAGAGTGTAGAAAAAAAAGTGTAGGCGCAAATCCGCTCTTACTGCGCATCCATTCGCATCGCCTGCGCTCATGCGCCTATCGACCCACCCACACGGGCGTTGGCGCAGATTCTCTCCCCGAAAGGCCCTATCCAGGCTAATCTTTCGCTTTTCCGACCACCGTTCTCAGACCTAAACCCTACATGAGCATTCTCGTCACAGGCGGCGCTGGCTACATCGGTAGTCACGTCGTTCGCCAGCTTCGCGAGCGCAACGAAACCGTCGTCGTCCTCGATAACCTGTCCACCGGCTTTCGCTCGGCGATCCTGGGAGCACCGCTCGTCGT
>JAAYXG010000488.1 GCA_012516015.1 Lysobacteraceae bacterium
GCGACGAGATCGACCTGCAAGCCTACGTCGATGCACGCACGGATTTTCGCGCCGGCCGAGCGATGTCGCAGGCGCTCTATCAGACGACGCGCGCGGTTCGTCGCGATCTGGCGGTGACGCTGCTCGTCGATGTGAGCGGTTCCACGGATGCGTGGGTCAATGCGCATCGGCGCATCGTGGATGTCGAGCGCGAAGCGCTGCTCTTCGTCTGCATCGCGCTCGAGGGACTACGCGAGCGCTACAACGTGCTCGCCTTTTCAGGCGTCGGTCCGAGAGGCGTCACGGTTCGCGCATTGAAGCGTTTCGATGAGCCGTACGGCGAGGCGATCGCGAAGCGAATCGCCGCGCTCGAACCGGAACGCTATACGCGCGTGGGTGCGGCGATTCGGCATGCGAGCGCACTCTTGATGCGCGAGCCGGCGCGCAATCGATTGCTGATCTTGCTCTCGGACGGCAAGCCGAACGACGAGGACGAGTATGACGGACGCTATGGCGTCGAAGACGCACGCCAAGCGGTCGTCGAAGCGCGCTTACAAGGAATCAATTGTTTCTGTCTGACGGTCGATCGACACGCCGCGTCCTATCTGCCGCATGTGTTTGGTGCGCGCCAGTACGCATTGCTCCAAAAACCCGAGCTGCTTCCGCGGGTGCTGCTCGACTGGCTGCGAAGACTCATCGGCGCACAATAGTGCGAATGCCGCGGCGGCGCGGGCTTCCCTACATTCTTGGTCGGATTGAAATCCGACCCACAGGGGCGTGGGGAAGCCCGTGTTGCATGCAGCATTCACGGGCCGCCTACATGCCATTGGAATTTTTTCCATCCCGGAGTGTCAGAGAATTGTGACTTGTGTCCACGTGTGCGATTCAGCGTTTGGCTTATGTAAGGCCCTAAGCGGCAGCCCAATACTAGGGCCCGACGAAGCGATGCGTTGAAGCATCTGGAGCGTGTGAAATGAACCGATTTGCGACCTCCCAGTTGATGACAATCGAAGAGGCACAGCGCTTGTCGGACCTCGAGACGAGCCACGCGGAGAATGAGAAGCGCCGCCGCATCTGGGCATCCCACAGCGTGGAAGCGGTGATGTCACAAGACGTGAGCGAAGAGACGCTCGATAACATGGAATCGCTGCGTCTATAGGTCGGATTAGAACCGTCGGATTGAAATCCGACGTGCGCGATAGCGTCTCGCATTTTCCGGCGTTCGTCAGAACGCGGGTGTTGGGCCTATCGGTGAGCCCCCGGCTACAATCGCCGTCATGGCTCGTCGGTCGAAGCGTAGAAAAAAACGAAAAGGGAAGCGGCGACTCCTACCGAAGATCGGATTCTCGAAATGGTTGCCTCGCGCGCAAACGCGCCGGCGCTGGTGGCGTCGTTTCCGCAAGGCGCCCGGGAGCATCCAACTCATCGTCGGCGGTATAGTCGTCGTCGCGCTCTGGTTCGCCGTCAACGGCATCTATCAGGTCGTGCTGAAGCCGACCGAGCTGTTCTTCCCGGTGAGCGGGGTCTTGTACAAGACGCCGTCCGAGACGTGGGCGTCGTATCAGCGCATTTTCCGTAAGCACGCGACGAGCACGATCACTCCGGAGCTCTTGGCGGCGCTCGCGCAAGTCGAAGGCTCCGGCAATCCTATCGTGCGCACGTATTGGCGCTGGTCGCCGAGCGTACATCCCTTCAAGATCTATCGTCCGGCATCGAGCGCGGTCGGCATGTATCAGATCACGGATGGCACGTTCGAGGAGGCGCGCCGCTATTGCATCCACGATCACGTCGTAGTCGAGGACGGACCTTGGAACGACTTCGAATCCTGCTGGTTCAACAGCCTCTACATGCGTGTCGTGCCGACGCATGCAGTCGAGCTCACATCGGCGTACCTGGATCGCCGCGTCTCGCGAGCGCTATCTCGAGCGCGCATCGTCAATGCGACACTGACGCAGAAGCACGACCTCGCCGCCGTGATTCATTTGTGCGGTGCCGGCGCCGGCGAACGCTACGCAAGACGCGGGTTGACCTTGAGGCCGGGGGAGCGCTGCGGCGATCATGATGTGCGCCGTTATCTGAACAAGGTTGCGAGCATGAAGGTGGTGTTCGCGAAGCTCAGCGAGAGAGAAAAATGAGCTCCCGCCAAGCACGCGAGAGAAAACAATTAGTCTCGCACGTCCTTGTAGGTCGGCCGGGGCAGTGTCGATGTAGGTCGGATTTTAATCCGACCAAAGAGCGCCGGAATAAATTCCGACCTACATGGAGGTAGGAAGGCCCACGTTGCAAGGAGCATCTCGTGGGCCGACCTAC
>JAAYXG010000489.1 GCA_012516015.1 Lysobacteraceae bacterium
AGAGCTTCGCGGAAGCCGTGGAGCAGGAGAAGCTCACGCCTGCGGCCGGACCGAAGATCGAGCCGCTCAATCTCGACCAAGGTGGCGACCTCAAGTATCGCGCCGTCTTCGAGATCATTCCCGAGATCGACCTCAAGGGCGTGGAAGGAATGGAGTTGTCGCGTCCCGCGGCGGAAGTCACGCCGGCCGACATCGATGCGATGATCGAGAACCTGCGCGAGCAGCGCGCGCAGTACGCGCCCGTCGAGCGCGAAGCGCGCGACACCGATCGTGTGACGGTCGATTTCGACGGCACGATCGACGGGCTGGCGTTCGACGGCGGCAAGGGCGAGGACGTCGCCATCGTGCTCGGCGAGGGCCGAATGCTCGAAGATTTCGAGAAGGCGCTCTTGGGCACCCGTGCGGGCGAAGAAAAGATCGTCGAGCTCACGTTCCCCGAGAATTATCCCGAAGGGACGGCCGGCAAGCAGGCCCGTTTCGAGGTCAAGATCAAATCCGTCGAGGAGCGCCGTCTACCGGATCTCGACGATGAGTTCGCCAAGTCGTTCGGCATCGAAGAGGGCGGCATGGAGCAGCTGCGCGAGGAAGTCAAAGAGAACATGGAGCGCGAGCTGGCCGATGCCGTGCGCGCGCGACTCAAGAAGCAGGTGATGGACGGCATCATCGCGGCGAACCAGATCGAACTGCCGAAAGCGATGGTCGACGCGCAGGTTCGCGAGCTGCAGCTCGATGCCGCGCGTCGCATGCGTGTGACGGATCCGTCGCAGGTGCCGCCTGCCGAAGGCCTTCTTGACGCCGCCCGTCGTCGCGTCGCGTTGACGCTCCTCGTTACCGAGCTGGTCAAGCGTGCGAACCTTCAGGTCGATCAAGCGAAAGTGCTCGAGCGCTTCGAGGATCTCGCCGCCCAGCTGCCCGATCCCGCGCAGGCGCTGCAAGCCTATCGCACTAATCCGCAGCTCCAGCGTCAAATGGAGGCGGCAGTGCTGGAAGACCAAGTCGTCGACTGGGTGCTCGAGCGCGCTCGGATTTCCGATACGCCCGCAACGTTCAAGGAGCTGATGAATTTCGGCGCGTAGCGGTCGTTGGTTTCGTTACGTGGTTCGCTGATTTGGCCGCGCGAGTCGGAAAAGCCTTGCCCGCTCGGATCTTGCAATCCATGCTGTCGATGTCTTGAGATCGGCCTCGCTACACTCGAAATTACCGAAACCAACCCTATATCAATGGCTGCTATGAACCTGGTCCCAATGGTCGTCGAGCAAACGGCTCGCGGCGAACGTGCTTATGACATCTACTCGCGCCTGTTGAAGGAGCGGGTCATCTTCATCGTGGGTCCCATCGAGGACCACATGGCGAATCTCGTGGTGGCGCAGCTTCTGTTCCTGGAGTCCGAGAACCCGGACAAGGACATCGCGCTCTATATCAATTCGCCGGGCGGCTCTGTCAGCGCCGGCCTCTCGATCTACGACACGATGCAGTTCATCAAACCCGATGTCAGCACGATGTGCATCGGACAAGCCTCGAGCATGGGCGCGGTCCTGCTCGCAGGCGGCGCCAAGGGTAAGCGGTACTGCCTCCCGCACTCGCGGATCATGATTCACCAGCCCCTCGCCGGATTTCAGGGACAGGCCTCGGATATCGACATCCATGCCCGGGAGGTGCTCGAGACTCGCGACCGCCTGAACCGCATTTTGTCGAGACACACGGGTCAGACGATCGACAAGATCCGTCAAGATACCGACCGCGACAACTTCATGAGCGGTGAGGCCGCCGTGAAATACGGCCTCATCGACAAGGTTATGGAACGCCGCGTGGATACGGGGGCGGCCAACGCTAAGTGATTCAGGGCTATAGGTTTTTCGCTGACTTTTGCGCCGTCGTAAGCGACCGCGCCAGGCGTCTTTGCAGCGTCATGGCGACGCATGCTATATAGCCATGGAGTGGCTCGTGAGCTGTGATTCGCGGCGAGAAGAGGCTCCTAGGACCCTTCGAACCGCGAGCCGCTAGGCACGAATCACCTTTTGGTATTGAGGGCCATTCATGTCGGACGATTCCCGCAGCAAACACGACGACGGCAAACTCCTGTACTGCTCATTCTGCGGCAAGAGCCAGCACGAAGTGCGCAAGCTGATCGCCGGACCGTCGGTGTTCGTGTGCGATGAGTGCGTCGAGCTCTGTAACGACATCATTCGCGAAGAGCTCGAGGAACGCGCCGAGCGTACCCGCGACAAGCTGCCGCGCCCGCACGAGATCAAGAAAGTCCTGGACGAGTACGTTATCGGGCAGCAGCGCGCCAAAAAGGTGCTGTCGGTGGCTGTGTACAACCACTACAAGCGGCTGCAGACGAAAACGGGCGAGCAGCGCTCCAAGGATGACGTCGAGCTCGCGAAGAGCAACATCTTGTTGATCGGCCCGACGGGCTGCGGCAAGACGCTGCTCGCGGAGACGCTCGCGCGATTGTTGAACGTGCCGTTCACGATTGCGGATGCGACGACGCTCACCGAAGCCGGCTACGTCGGCGAGGATGTCGAGAACATCATCCAGAAGCTGCT
>JAAYXG010000490.1 GCA_012516015.1 Lysobacteraceae bacterium
CCGCGCAATGCACCGATCGCTCCGGTGATGCAGGAATACATGTCCGAGCCCGTACCGGCAATCACGCGCGCAGTGAACGTCGACGCGTTGAACTCGTGCTCCGCATAGAGAATGAGCGAGACATGCATCGCGTTGACCCACTGGGCGGACGGGCGCCGACCGTGAAGCAGATGCAAGAAGTGTCCGCCGATCGAATCGTCGTCTGTCTCGACATCGATCCGTTTGCCCGAAGTGCTGTAGTGGTACCAATACATGAGCATCGAGCCGAGACTCGCGATGAGCCGATCCGCGATATCGCGAGCGCCCGCGTGATTGTGATCCTCCTTCTCGGGCAGCACGCAGCCGAGCGTCGAGACGCCGGTGCGCATCACGTCCATCGGATGAGTCGCCGCCGGAAGCTGCTCCAGCACGTTCTTCACCATGGCGGGCAGGCCGCGCAGACGAGACAGCTTGAGCTTGTAGCCGTCGAGCTCCGTTTGCGTTGGGAGCTTGCCATGGATCAACAGGTATGCGATCTCCTCGAATTCGCATCGATCGGCGATGTCGAGAATGTCGTAACCGCGATAATGCAGATCGTTGCCTGTACGCCCGACGGTACACAACGCGGTGTTTCCCGCGAGCACACCGGAGAGCGCGACTGACTTCTTCGGCTTGTGAACAGATCCCGCTTCAGCCATCACCCAACTCCCGTCTCATTCTCCGGGCTTCTGCGATCCGAACAACTCATCCAACTTGCGCTCGTACCCGTGATAGCCGAGCACGTCGTAGAGCTCCGCGCGCGTTTGCATGCGGTCGAGCACGGCGCGTTGCGTACCGTCGCGACGGATCGCCTCGTATGCACGCTGCGCGGCGCGGCTCATCGAGCGGAATGCCGACAATGGATACAACACGAGCCTCACGCCGGCGTCGCGAAGCTCCTCGACGGTGAAGAGCGGCGTCTTGCCGAACTCGGTGATATTGGCAAGCACCGGGACGCGGAGCGCCGAAGTGAACGCTCGATATTCATCGAGCGTCGTCAGCGCTTCGGCAAAGATCATGTCGGCACCGGCCTCCACGTAGCGCGCCGCGCGTTCGATCGCGGCGCCCTGACCTTCGACCGCATGAGCATCCGTACGCGCCATCACGACGAACCGATCGTCGGCACGCGCATCGACCGCCGCTTTCACGCGATCGACCATCTCCGCTGCGCTGACGAGCGCCTTCCCCGGGCGATGCCCGCAGCGCTTGGCCTGTACCTGATCTTCCAGATGCATCCCGGCTGCGCCCGCACGGATCAGCTCGCGCGTCGTTCGGGCGAGATTGAAGGCGCTGCCGAAACCCGTGTCGGCATCGACCAAGAGCGGCAGAGAACACGCGCCGGTGATGCGCCTCACGTCCTCGCACACATCGTTCAACGTGGTAATGCCGAGATCGGGTAGGCCGAACGAAGCGTTCGCGACACCGGCACCGGAAAGATAGATCGCTTTGAAGCCTGCGCGAGCCGCAAGCAATGCGCTGTATGCGTTGATGGCGCCGACGACCTGAAGAGGTATCTCCTCCTCCACCGCGGCACTCAAACGAGCGCCGGCGCAAGTCGTTCCGATCGATGTATTCAATGCCCTCTCCGTACGAGCGATCGGCTCATCGTACTGGCATCGCGTAGGCGCGCAAAGAAGAGAATGCCGCAATACCTGCCCGGACGTGCCTAGACCACAGGGACAGGTCGGCGGAGAACGAGATGGGTCCTCTCACGGCGAACGCGACGAGTATGGAGACAGAATCGGGAGGGCACGCAGCGCTTCGCGGTCACTGCGACGCAGATTCAGCTGCGACTCCGTCTCATTCGCCGCGCTCGCCGCGAGAGTAATCAGCCCTCGCCGCGCGCTCGGGGACAGCGGCGCTCGCACCTCGAGCCGGCGGCGAATCGCGGGCTCTGTCGAGGCCGTGCCCTCGTTACGCCGCAGCGACTTGGATACGTCGCGGCTGTGCCTTCGCCTGCTTCGGAATCGTCACTTCGACGATGCCATTGCGCCCGGTCGCGTGCACGCTCGCGGCATCGACCGTATCCGGCAGCGTGAAGCGGCGATGGAAGCGGCCATACGGCCGTTCGCTGCGCGTGCGCTCGACCGCTTTGTCCGTCGCTCGGGCGCGCTCTCCGCTCACGGACAACACACCCTTGTCGAGCGTGATGTCGATCGCCTCGACATCCACGCCCGGGACGTCGAGCTTGAGCACGAAGCGGTCGGGGTACTCCTCGATGTCGGCCGGCGGAATCCAATCCGCGGTCGCAGCGGAGCTCGCACCGTGCTCGAACTCTCGCTCGAGTATTCGATTGATCTGACCGTGCAACTGATTGAGCACGCTCCAAGGTTCATAGCGTACGAGGGCCATAGTCACTTCACTCCAATATTGTCGATACGAATCCGCACGCCTTGGACTTGGGTCCCGCATGCGCTCATGCCCCGGAGATAGGGTGCGGACAGGTAAATTCAAGGAGCGGCAGCCGGCCAGCGAAGCGCCGCAGCTTGGTACACTGAGTGGGTCACCCTTGCGAAACGTCGGCATGAGAACTATCGCTTTCACGGCTCTGTTGCTCGCGCTCGGGATTTCGATGCCTGCGAGCGCCTCCACGTACGAGGCAAAGTACAAGGCCGAGTTTCAGCCCGCGAAAGGCGTCATCGCGGTCGAGCTCCGTATTCACGGCGAGCAACTTCCGAGCCGCATTCGCCTGCGCATCGATCCGGATCGCCACAAACACTTTCGTTCGACCGACAAGCTCGAAATTTCCCGGGAGGAAGTCACTTGGCGCCCGCGAGGCAACTTCTCGCGCGTGAGCTACGAGTTCACCGTCAACCACCGACGCTCCGCGAACGGGTACGACTCGCTCATGAGCGAGGAATGGGCGCTCTTCCGCGGGGATCGGCTCGTACCTCGATTGCGCGTGACGGCTCGACCGGGGCTCACGGCACGCACGACGTTCGAGTTCGTGTTGCCCGAAGGATGGTCGATTGCGACGGCCTACGCGCCGCACGGCACGGCGACGTTCGCCATCGACGATCCGAAGAGAAGTCTCGACCGTCCGTTGGGCTGGATGCTCGCAGGAAAAATCGGCGTCCGAGCGGACAAGCTCGCTCACGTGCAAGCGACGATCGCGGCACCCGTCGGCGAGAGCGCGCGGCGGCAGGACACGCTCGCGTTTCTGAACTGGAACCTGCCGTACCTGCTCGAGGTCTTCGACGATTTCCCCGCGCGGCTCCTGGTCGTCTCCGCCGGCGATCCGATGTGGCGTGGCGGCTTATCAGGCCCTTCTTCGATGTTCCTTCATAGCGATCGACCGCTCATCAGCGAGAACCGCACGAGCACGCTGCTGCACGAGCTCGTGCACATCGCGATGAGGCTACGGGGCGACGCCGAAAGCGATTGGATCGTCGAAGGCTTCGCCGAATACTATTCGGTCGAAACGCTGCGTCGCTCCGGCGGGATCAGCGAGCGCCGCTACAACCAAGCGCTCGCCGATATGCACCACTGGGCGAAGCGCGCGCCCACGCTCTTCAAGAAGAGCTCCAAAGGAGCTACGACCGCACGCGCGGTGTTGGTGCTCGTTGCTGCGGATCGAGAAATTCGCGAGAAGACGAACGGCCGCAAGAGCCTCGACGATGTCGCCCGCGCACTCGCGAAAGACGGCGGTGAAGTCAGCCTGATGCGCCTCCAAAAAGCCGCAGCCGAGGTCGTCGGACGACCGCTCAAGACTTTCGAGCGCAAACAACTGAACAAGCTGCCCGGCCTCGAGTGATCACGAATGACGGGCGGGGCGCGGGAAAGCGGATTTTCCGCTCTACTCTCCTTTGCGAGC
>JAAYXG010000491.1 GCA_012516015.1 Lysobacteraceae bacterium
CGCGGTCGTTTTCGGATCCGAGCGCTACGGGCTCACGAACCAAGAGCTCGCGCGTTGTCACATGCTGGTGACGATACCGACGAGCGCGGACTACAGTTCGCTCAATATCGCAATGGCGGTGCAGGTCGTCGCCTACGAGATCTGGCTCGCGACGCGTCCGGGTGCTCCCGCGCCTTTGCCGCGCGAGGTGCCGCTTGCTACCGCCGAGGAAATGACGCGGCTCTATGCGCACATCGAGGAAGTGCTCGATCAGATCGGCTTTCACGATCGCACCGGAGGAGGACATCTCATGGCGCGCATCCGTCGTTTGTTCAATCGCGCTCAACTGGATCAGAACGAGATGAACATCCTGCGTGGCATTCTCACCGCCGTGCAGGCGCGCAGGCGCCCCGCGGGCAAGTCCGTCGCACGATGAACGCGCCGCTGCCGATCTATCTCGATTACGCGGCCACGACGCCGATCGACCCGCGCGTCGCGGAGGCGATGATCGAGTGCCTGCGCGAGCCTGAGCTGCAAGGCAATCCGTCTTCCATGGGCCACGAGTATGGGCGGCGTGCGCGCGCGCGCGTCGAGCAAGCGCGCGCGCAAGTGGCCGCGGCCGTGAACGGTCGGCCCGAGTGCATCGTCTGGACCTCCGGCGCGACCGAATCGAACAATCTCGCTTTGCTCGGCGTCGCGCGTTTTCACGCCGATCGCGGTAAGCACATCGTTTCTTCGAAAACCGAGCACAAGGCCGTGCTCGATGCGCTCAAGCAGCTCGAGAGCGAAGGATTCTTCGTGACGTATCTCAAGCCCGGCGCGGATGGGATCGTCGCGCCGGAGCAGGTGAGCGAGGCGCTGCGGGACGACACGCAGCTCGTCTCGCTCATGCACGTGAACAATGAGATCGGCATCATCCAGGATGTCGGCGCTATCGGCCGCATCTGTCGCGAGCGCGGCATCTTGTTTCACGTCGATGCAGCGCAGAGCATGGGCAAAGTGGGGATCGATGTGCAGGCGATGTGCGTCGACTTGCTTTCGCTCACGGCGCACAAGAGCTACGGGCCGAAGGGCGTCGGCGCGCTGTACGTGCGCCGCAATCCGCCGGTCGGTTTGCGGCCGCTCATTTTCGGCGGCGGGCAGGAGCTTGGACTGCGTTCGGGAACCCTTCCCACGCATCAGATCGTGGGCATGGGCCTTGCGTGCGAGATCGCCGAGCGCGAGCGCGAGGCGGACGTCGCACGCATTTGCGCGCTGAGAGAGCGCCTGTGGACGGGCATCTCGAAGCTCGGCCGTGTGGAGCTGAACGGACATCGGACTCAACGCGTGTGCGGCGTGCTCAACGTGAGCTTCCACGGTGTGGAGGGCGAAAGCCTCAAGTTCGCGCTCACGGACCTGGCGGTATCGTCGGGCTCGGCGTGCGCCTCCGCGTCGGATGCGCCCTCGTACGTCTTACGTGCGCTCGGCCGCAGCGATCAACTCGCGCAGAGCTCGCTTCGCTTCAGTTTGGGGCGCTTCACGACCGAAGCGGAGATCGACGCCGCCATCGCGGCGGTGACGCGAGAGGTCGAGCGTCTGCGCGCGATCGCTCCCGCGACGAGTCCGGCGAAGTGACCGAGCGGAGAGAATATTCGGCGCTCGTAGAGCGCCATTTCGCCGCTCCGCGCAATGTCGGGCGATTCGAACCCGCCTTCGATGTGCTCGTCGCGCGATCGGGCAGAGTAGACCAAGGTATCGAGGTCGTGCTCAGCGCGCGGATCGAGGCCGAGCGCATCGCCGCCCTCAGGCACCTCGTCTACGGCTGCCCGCACTCGATTGCAGCCGCCTCGTGGCTCACGGAGCGCCTCGTCGGTGCGACGCTGGATGAGCTTGCGCAGTGGCGCTGGCGCGAAGCTGCGACGGCGCTCGACGTGCCGCCGGAGAAGTGGGGTCGTCTGCTGGCGATCGAGGACGCCGTGCGCGGGCTCGAGCGGGCCTGGCGCGAACGAGCGTCCAGCCGTGCACGAACGGCATGATCCGCGCACTTGACTATGCGGCTTTCCGCCGCAATCCTCGGTAAATGCCGTTCAACTTGGAAAGGAGCCAGTGAACCTCTCATGTCGATTTCGCTCACTCCCGCTGCTGCCGACCGAGTCCGAACCTTCCTCGGCCGTCGAGGTCACGGTATCGGCCTCCGGCTTGGCGTGAAGAAGACCGGGTGCTCCGGTTTCGCCTATGTCGTGAACTATGCCGATGAGATCGGCTCGAACGATCTGGTTTTCGAGGACCAAGGGGTCAAAGTCGTCATCGACCGCGAGAGCGCGGGATTTCTCGAAGGCACCGAGATCGATTTCGTCAAACAGGGCCTGAACGAGGCCTTTCGCTTCCGCAACCCCAACGTGAAGGGGGAATGCGGGTGCGGAGAGAGCTTTACTGTTTAGGCTGGGGGCTGGAGCCAGAGTAAGAACACGCACTGGTAGGAATTTCCGCCCGAGCTCGCTCTAACGTCGAGTAGAGAACTGTGGGCGCGCCCGCTCTTTTCTGGCCCCAGCCTCTCTCGTAACCCCTCGTCTCCGCTAGTTTTCTTGCCGCTCAAAGGTGGCGCGGGTAGACTGCGCGCGCGCAAAGGGGGCAGCGGCGGAAGGCTGTTGCGGCCGTGCCGGAGGGCCGGGCGCGCGGAGAATTCCAACCCTTTGATTGCGCACGTGAATTGATACCGGCTGGCGTCGACTACGCGGCCTTACGTGGCGCTGCCGGCGTCCTCGTAGACGCCTTCGCCAGCCTCAACCGCTCACTTTCCACATCGAGGTCGACGTAAGTCTATGGCGCTAGAACGCACTCTTTCCATTGTCAAACCGGACGGCGTCCAAAAGAACCTGATCGGTGAAGTCTACCGACGCTTCGAGCAGGCCGGCTTGCGCATCATCGCCGCGCGCATGATGCACCTGAGCCAGACCCAGGCCGAAGGGTTCTATGCCGTCCATCGCGAGCGCCCCTTCTTCAAGGACCTCGTCCAGTACATGATCTCGGGCCCCGTGATGGTGCAAGTGCTCGAAGGCGAGAATGCGGTAGCGAAGAACCGCGAACTCATGGGTGCGACCGATCCGAAGAAGGCGGACAAGGGCACGATTCGGGCGGATTTCGCGACCAGCATCGAAGAGAATGTCGTACACGGCTCCGACAGCATCGAGAACGCGAAGACCGAGATCGCCTATTTCTTCGCGGCCGCGGATCTGTGCCCCCGCACGCGCTAAAGACAGGAGACGGGGTCGGGATGACGGTAGAAGGGAGATAGGGTTCCTACTGTTCCGACCCGCGCCCCACGCTCAAGCCCAGAGCCCCAGCCCATGCATGCCATGACAGCCAAAACGAACCTGCTCGGCCTGACGCGCGCCGAGCTGGAGGCGTTCGTCGAGGGCATGGGCGAAAAGCCTTTTCGCGCGCGCCAACTGCTCAAGTGGCTGTACAAGCGTAACGTCAGTGACTTCGACGAGATGACCGATCTCGCCAAGACGTTCCGCGCCAAGCTCAAGACGGTGGCGGAAGTACGCGTGCCCGAGATCACGATGACGCAAGTCTCCGCCGACGGCACCCGCAAGTGGCTCTTGGCAATGGATGCGGTGAGCGGCGGCGGACGCCGCTCGGCGTACGATGATCGCGAGCCCGATCTTCAGTCTTCAGTTCCCGGCCGGCCCGCGTTCCAAGCGCTCGACCAAGCCATCGAAATGGTTTTCATCCCGGAGCCGGACCGCGGCACGCTGTGCATCTCGAGCCAGGTGGGCTGCGCGATGGACTGCACGTTCTGCTCGACGGCGCAGCAGGGATTCAATCGCAACCTCAGCACGGCGGAGATCGTGGGCCAAGTCTGGTTGGCGAATCGCGAGCTCGGGTTCCAGCCCGGGGGGGACCGGGTGATCACGAACGTCGTGTTCATGGGGATGGGCGAGCCGCTCGCGAACTACCGTAACGTCGTGCCGGCAGCCGAGATCCTCATGGACGATCTCGGTTTCGACATTTCGCGCCGCCGCGTCACGGTGAGCACATCCGGGCTGGTGCCGCAGATGCGCCGTCTTGCCGAGGAGACGAACTGCGCGCTCGCCGTGTCGTTACATGCGCCGAACGACGCGCTGCGCGACAAGCTCGTGCCGATCAACCGCAAACATCCGATTGCAGAGCTCCTCGATGCGTGCTGGCATTACGTCGATAAACAGAATGCGCGCAGCATCACGTTCGAGTACGTCATGCTGGACGGCGTCAACGACGAGCCCGAGCACGCGTACGAGCTCGTGCGGCTTCTGAGGGGGAAACCGGCGAAGCTCAACCTGATTCCGTTCAATCCGTTCCCGCGGACGCCCTATCGCCGCTCGAGCGCAGCGGCGATCGAGCGCTTCCGGGACATTCTGAATGCGAATGGCGTGATCGCAACGACGCGTCGCACGCGCGGCGACGATATCGACGCTGCCTGCGGTCAGCTCGTCGGGCGCGTCAACGATCGAACGACGGTGCGGCTCGGGTCCAAGCTCATCTCAGTGGCGGTGCAATCGTGAAACGAACGACAATTATTTGCCTGGTGGCAATCACGATCGGGTTTGCAGGATGCGCTGGCAACTCTGATAAGGCGACCGTAGATCCCAAGCGGGCTTCCGAGATCAACCTCAATCTTGCGGTCGACTACTTGCGCAGAGGCAATCTCGCTCAGGCGAAAGAGAAGCTCGACCGCGCGCTCGAGCAGAATTCGCGCAACGCGGCGGCGCATTCCGTGGCGGGGATGCTTTATACGCGCTTGCGCGATCCCGGCAAAGCGGACTCGCACTATCAGCGCGCCGTGTCGCTCGATCCGGAGAATGCCGAGTACAAGAACAATTACGCGGTATTCCTCTGTCAGCAGAATCGCTTCGAGCGCGGCGAGAAGCTCGCGCTGCAAGCTGCCAGCGACCTCCTCTACAAGACGCGCGAGGTCGCCTACTTCAATGCCGGCACGTGTGCCCGCAGCAGGGGCGACGCCGCGAGCGCGGAGAAGCACTTCCGAGAAGCGCTGAAGATTCGGCCGCGCTTCGGCGAGGCGCTCTTTCAGCTTGCCGAGATCGAGTACGACCAGAAGAACTACTTGTCTGCGCGGGGCTTCTTGGAGCGCTACATGGAAGTGGGTCGGACGACGCCGGAATCCCTGTGGCTCGGTGTGCGCATCGAGCGCGGGCTCGGCAACAGCGCCGTCGCGCAACACTACGCAAACCGCTTGAAGGCCGAGTATCCGCACGCGAATCAGACGAAGCAGCTCGTGGAATCGGAACGGAACCCCGGATGAACGACGCGCCGAGCGTAGAACTCGCATCGAACGATGCGGATGCGACGCCCGGTGCGCTCCTGAAGCGTGAACGGGAGCGCGCCGCGCTCACCGTGCAGCAGGCTGCGGAGGATCTGCACCTCGACCCTTGGATCATCGAAGCCATCGAGGACAACCGCTTCCTTGCGCTCGGCGCACCGGTGTACGCGCGAGGGCATCTGCGCAAATATGCAACGCGCCTCGGCGTGCCGGTGAGCGATATCCTCGAGCGCTATGAGGCGCTGCAGGATCGACCGCACGAGCCCGAGCCGATTCCCGCCGCCGTTGCCGCGCCGATCCGGCCGCCGCGCCGTTCGCTGAAAGGCCCTGCCTGGACCGCGGTCTCGATTGCGGCGCTTGGGCTTGCAGGATATTTCGCGTTCGAGCTCTTCTACCCGCGGCTCGAGCCGACGCCGCAAGTGGCCGCCGTACCGTCGACGTCGCCGTCGACTCCTCGAGAATCACGAACACCGCCGCCCGTCGAACAACCGAGCTTCGATGCGGAGTCGGTCCCGGAGGACACGCCATCGGCGCCGAGCGTTCCGGAGGCGACTACGGCGTCGGTCGCCGCGCCGCCCGAAGAGACTTCGACCGGCTCTGAGTCCAACGCTGCGGGCGAATCGCTGACGGCGGCGGCGCCGATCCGAGTGCGATTGGAATACAGCGGCGAGTCGTGGACGGAAGTCTATGATGCGACCGGCGCGCGGCTGCTGTACGGGATGGGAACGCCGCAGCGCGCGCGGACGCTCGTTGGCGTGCCGCCCATCCAAGTGAGCCTCGGCGCGGTATCCGCGGTGAGCTTGCACGTGAACGGAGAGCCGGTCCCGATTCCGCGGCGTGAAGGACGCGAGTTCACGCGCTTCACGATCGATTCGGACGGCAATTTGCGATAGAGAGACATCGCGAAAACTTAGATAGACGAGATTTCGTTGAACACTTCCGCTACACAACAGATTCAACCGCCTCGCGGCATGAATGACGTGCTGCCGAGCGAGATTGGCGCTTGGCACAAGCTCGAGGGCATTGCGCGCGAATTGTTCGCTGCGTATGCGTATCGCGAGATCCGCGTGCCCGTCGTCGAGCACACGGCGCTTTTCAAACGCTCGATCGGCGAGCTCACGGACATCGTGCAAAAGGAGATGTTCACGTTCGAGGATCCGAGTGGCGACTCGTTGACGCTGCGTCCGGAGGCGACTGCCGGCATCGTGCGCGCGATGATCACGAACGGCCTCTTGCACAATCAGAAGCAGCGCGTCTGGTGCGCGGGTCCGATGTTTCGCCACGAGAAGCCGCAGCGAGGACGTTTTCGCCAGTTTCATCAGCTCGACGTCGAAGCCTTCGGCTACGCCGGACCGGACATCGACGCCGAGCTCATCATGTTGAGCGCGCGACTGTTGCGACAATTTGGCGTCGAGCGGCTCGAGCTCAATTTGAACTCGCTCGGGACGCCCGAATCGCGCCGCGGCTATCGAGAACAGCTCGTGAAGTATTTCACCGCGCACAAGGCGCGTTTGGATGCGGACAGCCTGAGGCGATTGGAAGGCAACCCGCTGCGCATTCTCGACAGCAAGAATCCCGAGCTTCAGGACATCATTGCCGGCGCCCCGGTTCTCACCGAGTATCTCGATGAGCCTTCGCGCCAGCATTTCGAGGGGCTTTGTCGGCACTTGGATGCGGTCGGGATTCGGTACATCGTCAATCCCAGGCTCGTGCGCGGCCTCGACTATTACACTCACACGGTTTTCGAGTGGGTGACGAACGAACTTGGCTCGCAGGGCGCTGTCTGTTCCGGAGGGCGCTACGACGGTTTGGTCGCGCAACTCGGCGGCAAGAGCACGCCGGCCGTGGGTTGGGCGCTCGGGCAAGAACGCCTCGTCGAGCTCCTGAAAGTCCAGCAGGGCGAGTTGCCGGTCGAGTCGCCCGACGTTTATTTCGTGATCTCCGGCGCGTCGGCCGAAGCGGTCGGGCTGACGCTCGCGGAGAAGCTACGCGACGCCTTACCGGGCGTGGCGATCGAAACGCATTGCGGCGGAGGCAGCTTCAAGTCGCAGATGAAACGAGCGGACAATAGCGGCGCCTTGTTCGCGCTCGTGCTCGGCGATTCGGAAGCGGACAAGCGGGTCGTCGGCCTGAAGTCGTTGCGCGTCGAAGCGCCGCAGATCGAAGTCGCATGGCAAGATGCTGCGGCCGAATTGAAGAAGAGATTGGCGGAGCGCTGATCGCGTTTGCGCCGTACCACACATTTCACTCATCTCAGCTACATCACTTCTCCTATGGTTGACGATTATCTTTCCGATCGCGAGCAGGAAGAGGCGCTCAAGAACTGGTGGCGCGAAAATTGGAGCTGGATCCTGGGCGGCATCGTGCTCGGTCTCGCGCTGCTCGGCGGGTGGCGGTACTGGCAGAGCTACACGACGCAACGGGCAGAGGAAGCCGCGGCGGTTTTCGCAGAGTATCAGGCTGCCGGGAGCAACACCGAGGCGGCGCAAGCCGCGTTCGAGCGGCTCGTGAGCGAGCACAAGCGATCGCCCTACACCCTCCAGGCGCGGCTCTTGGAGGCCAAGTCGAGCGTCGAAGCGGAGGAATTCGACGAGGCGGCAGAGCAGCTTCGCGCCGTGGTGCGCGACTCGAAGGACGACGAGCTCGCGCACGTTGCGCGACTGCGTCTCGCGCGCGTGCTCATCCAACAAGGCAAGCACGAAGAAGCGGTCGACCTGCTCAAGCCCGAGAAGGCCGGCGCATTCGCAGCGCGGGTGCGCGAAGTGCGCGGCGATGCGTTGTACGCGAAAGGCGAGCTCGAGGGTGCCCGCGCGGAGTATGCGGCGGCACTCGCGGCGAATGCGGATACGACGACGGATCGCACGCTGCTCGAGATGAAGCTCCAACAGACGAGCGATGCGGCGTCCGACGAAGGGCAAGCGCCCGTCGATGCTGCGCCGATCGACGACGCGCAAACCTCCGAGGCTGCGTCCGCGGCGGAAGGTCAACCATGATGAAGATGGCGTGCACGAAGGCGGCCCGGCGTGCTGCCCGTGCGGTGATCGCGTCGGCGTGTATCGCTGCGCTCGCGGTGACTGCGGGATGTGGCGACAAAGACGTCGAACAGCCGGCCGAGCTCGTCGACATACAAGCGACTCGTAAGGTCGACCGCCTCTGGAGCGTCGCTCTCGGCGGTAAAGCGAAACATCTGCGACTCGCGTTGCAGCCTGTCGCCGTCGACGACGTGCTCTACACGGCTTCGCACAACGGCGACGTCCTCGCGCTCTCGACCAAGAACGGACGGCGTTTGTGGCTCACCAAGACGAAGCTGCCGCTTTCGGCCGGTCCTGATGTCGCTCGCGGTCTCGTCGTCGTCGGCTCGAGCGATGGCGACGTTGTCGCGCTTTCGGCCGAGAACGGCACCGAGTCGTGGCGTCGTTCCATCGCAAGCGAGATTCTCGCCCGGCCGCTCATCGTCGGAGACATCGTCGTCATACGCACGGTGAACGGTCGCTTGGAAGCGCTATCGGCGATCGACGGCGCGACGCGCTGGTCGCTCGACGAGTCCGTGCCGCGGCTCACGCTGCGCGGAACTGCGCCGCCGGTGCTCGCGGGCGATCGGATCATCGCCGGTTTCGATAATGGGCGCGTGCTCGCCGTCGAGCCTCGTACCGGCGAAGTGCTGTGGGATACGGTCGTGAACGCACCGAGCGGTCGCACCGAGCTCGAGCGGCTCGCGGACATCGACGCCCCGGCGCGCGTGTCGGGCAACGACGTATTCGTCGTCGGCTTTCAAGGCAGGATGGCGATGCTGGCTCTCGACTCCGGACAAATCTGGTGGGCGCGCGACGCATCGAGCTACCGCGGCTTCGCGATGGACGAGCGCAACCTGTACCTCTCGAGCGCGGACGGCACCGTCATCGCGATGCGCCGCTCCGACGGCGCCGTGCAATGGGAGCAAGATGCGCTCAAGCGGCGCAGTCTGACGACGCCCGCGATCGACGGCGATGCGATCGTGGTGGCGGACCTGGAGGGATACGTGCATTGGCTCGACAAGTCGACGGGCGAGTTCGTCGCGCGTCACAAGACCGACGGCGATCGAGTTACGAACGCACCGGTCAGCACGGATGCGGGCGTGTTCGTGCAAACCGATGCCGGTAGGCTCGTCGCGTTCAAGAGCCGACCTGCGCCGCCTGCCGTCGCTGAAGCAAGCGAGGCCGATAGGGTGCGATAGCTGCGAGGGCCACTACCTCGCAAGCTTCGCTCCGTTCGCCATGTTGCCCGTCATTGCACTCGTCGGCCGGCCGAACGTCGGGAAGTCGACATTGTTCAACGTCTTGACCGGCACGCGCGATGCGCTCGTCGCGGACATGCCGGGGCTGACGCGCGACCGGAAGTACGGCTTCGGCAAGATCGGTCCGGTGCCCTATCTCGTCGTGGATACGGGCGGTCTCGTTGCGGGCGCGGAAGGCATAGAAGCGCTCATGGCGCGCCAGACGCTGCGCGCGATCGAAGAAGCCGATCGCGTGCTCTTTCTAGTCGACGTGCGCGAAGGATTGACGCCCTCCGATTCCCACGTCGCGCAAACGCTGCGCAAGCTCGGTAAGCAAGTCATTCTCGTCGCGAACAAGGCAGAAGGTCTCGACGCCGCAACGGCAGGCGCGGAGTTCTATCAACTCGGACTCGGCGAGCCGCAGGCGATTTCGTCCGCTCACGGAGACGGCGTTCGCGCGCTGATGGAACGCGTGCTCGAAGGATTCGAGGCGCCGCCCGTCGATGAGGCCGCTCCCGCGGACGACATTCGCGTCGCGGTGATCGGACGGCCCAACGTCGGCAAGTCCACGCTGATCAATCGTCTGCTCGGCGAAGATCGCGTAATCGCCTCCGATGTACCGGGTACGACACGCGATGCCGTATTCGTGCCGTTCGAGCGCGAGGGACGCAAGTACACGTTGATCGATACCGCAGGTGTGCGACGACGCGCGCGCGTCGAAGAGGCAATCGAGAAGTTCAGCGTCATCAAGGCGCTGCAAGCGGTCGATTCGGCGCACGTCGTGATCGGCGTGATCGACGCGCACGATACGGTCGCGGAGCAGGATGCGAGCCTGTTCGGGATGGTCGCGGAGCGCGGCCGCGCGCTCATCATCGCAGTCAACAAGTGGGACAACATTCCCGCGGATAAGCGGGACGAAATCCGCACCGGACTCGACTTGCGACTGCCGTTCCTCGAGTTCGCGCCGATCCATTTCATTTCCGCTCTGCACGGCACGGGTGTCGGGGAGCTCATTCGCGCGGTCGGCCACGCGTACGACGCCGCGATGCGCGAGATGCCGACGCCGGAGCTGACGCGGGTGCTCGAAACCGCGATTCAACAGCATCAGCCGCCGCTCGTGCGCGGCCGGCGCATCAAGCTGCGCTACGCCCATCAGGGCGGGCGTAATCCGCCGATCATCGTCGTTCACGGCAATCAGGTCGAGCACGTGCCCGATGGTTATCGACGCTATTTGGCGAACGTATTCCGCAAGAACTTTCGCCTGGAAGGCACGCCCGTCCGGGTGGAGTTCCGCTCGGACGAGAATCCTTTCAAAGGCAAGCGCAATCCCCTCACGCCGCGGCAGCGACGGCGTCGCCAGAGGTTGATGCGGCGAGTGAAGAAGGCAAGGGGATAATGACCAGGGGGTAGGGGACAGTCAGAATGTTAGAAGACCGTGCGATAGAATGACCTGTTCTAAGGACGAAACCTCATGTTCTCTCGCGATGGTGGCAGAAACTCTACAATCCTAGTTTTGACTATCCACTACCCCTGATCATTACCCCCTTCCGCCATGTCTGCCGCCCGCAAAATCCTGAAGCTCGATCGCCCGTTCGAGATGCGGCGGGGTGGGGCGTTGCACGACGTCGAGATCGCCTATGAGACGTGGGGCGATCTCGGATTCTGCTACGACAACGCGATCCTGATATTCACCGGGCTGTCTCCTTCCGCGCATGCGGCGTCGTCCACCGAAGATCCGTCTCCGGGATGGTGGGAGGACATGATCGGACCGGGCCGGCCGATCGATACGCGCCGCTACTTCGTGATCTGCGTGAATTCGCTGGGCAGCCCGTTCGGCTCGACCTCGCCGGCCTCGATCAATCCCGCGACCGGCAGCCCGTATCGGCTGACGTTCCCCGTGCTCACGGTCGAAGACATCGCGCGCGCGGGCTACGAGGTCACGCGGTCGCTCGGCGTGAAGCAGCTTGCCGCGGTCGTCGGGCCTTCTCTCGGCGGCATGACGGTGCTTGCGTATTGCGCGCTGTTCCCGAACGCGGCGCGCTCGTTGATCTCGATCTCCGCGGCCGCGCGCTCGGCGCCGTTCTCGATTGCGCTGCGATCGTTGCAGCGAGAGATCATTCGACGCGATCCGCTCTGGCGCGAGGGCAACTACGACGCGGACTCGATTCCCGTGACCGGTATGCGTCTCGCCCGCAAGCTCGGCATGATCACGTACCGTTCGGCGAAGGAATGGGCGATTCGCTTCGGTCGCGAGCGCGCGGATGCGGAGCGCAGGCCGGGCGATCCGTTCGGCATCGATTTCGAGGTCGAATCGTATCTCGAGCACCACGCGTCGAAGTTCACCGGGCAGTTCGATCCGAACTGCTATCTCTATATCTCGCGTGCGATGGACTTGTTCGATCTCGCGGACCACGGCGGCACGGTCGCCGAAGCGCTGCGTCGATTCACCGTCGAGCGTGCGCTCATCATCGGCGTGGAAACCGATCTGCTGTTTCCGATCGAGCAGCAACAGGAGCTTGCCGAAGGGCTGAGCGCCGGTGGACGCGATGTCACGTTCGAGCAACTCCCGTCATTGCAGGGTCACGATTCGTTCCTGGTCGACATGGATCGTTTCCGGCCGGTGGTCGCCGATTTCCTGAACTCGCACTAGCCGCGCCATCGGCGCTTCGCGTGGGCGCTGGGCTCTGGGCGCTGGCCAGAATGGCTTGGATTCACCTCGAGCTTCTGCGGTATCTCGTCACCGACCTCGCTGTTCACTCGCATCGTTGGTTCACCGACTACAATCCCTGCCAGAGCCCAGAGCCCAGAGCCCAGAGCCCAGAGCCCAGAGCCCAGAGCCCA
>JAAYXG010000492.1 GCA_012516015.1 Lysobacteraceae bacterium
AGTGAAAACTCCGTTTGCTCGAGACATGATCGCGTCAGTCGAGCAGTATTAACTCCGTGACGGGCGGTAAAGGTTCCACGCTCGCGAGCATCGCCAGTGGCACATCCCTGTGCACTAGGGCAGAGGAGGAATCCGGGCCGGCTCAGTGCCGTGCAGCGCGCCCCGAGTTTCGTGCGGACTTGCTGCGACTGCCCGCGCGCGCTTGGCGCGCCTTCGCCGAGGAGGCACGGGTCTTGGTTCGCGCGGTCGATTTCTTCCGCTGCGGTGCCGGCGGCTCTTCGGCCTCGATGCCCATCTCTTCCATCAGGGCGTACTTGCGCTCCGCGAGTTGCGAACCCATTTCCTTCAGGTCGAGGTCGGTCTTCTTGAGCGCGCGGAAGAGCTCGTTCTCTTCTTCTTTCACGTGGTGCTTGACGTATTCGCCGAGGACTTTCACGGTCGCCTCGAACAGCTCGTCGTCCGGCGTCATGCCTTCGACTTTCGCGATCAAGTCCTTTGCCGACTCGTGCTCGACGGCGGCCTCGTGGACGAGATCCTCTTCATCTTCGCCCTCGAGCGCCTCTTTGGCGGCCGGATACAAGATCTCTTCCTCGATCTGCGCGTGTACGCTGAGCATGTTGCAAATGCGCTCGGCGAGCTGAGACTGCTCCTGCTCGTCCGCGTCTTCGAACTCCTCGAACAGCGCTTCCACCGTGCGGTGGTCCTGCTTCAGCAGCGCGATTGCATCGACGGGTGCATCGCTCGATCTCTGTGGCGTCGCTCGGGCCATGGCTAGCTCCTCTGTTTAATGATGTGAGTGGCGGGCTGCATCACAGAATGTGCAGGTTGTGCGCGGAGTTCCACGCCGCAAGGGCTTGGGGCCTGGGACGAGGGCAGGAACGAGAATCAGAACAAGAGCAACGAGCACGCGCCTTCGCATGCACCAGTGTTCGTACGAACGCGATCTCCGGCCTTGGCCCCGCACCCCATGCCCCAAGCCCTCACGCGCAACGGCGCTTACGCCTCCCGCGTTTTGATCCACGCGCGCAACACTTCGGCAACGCTCCATGCCTGCGCGATGCAGCCGCCGGGGGCGTAGGGGTCTTCCGCATCGAAGATCTCGCTGATGCTGCCGATGCCGGCTTCGCTCAGATGATCCGGAAATGCGTGCAACAACCGACGCGCCGCGGCGCGGTCGGGATCGACCTTCAATACGGCATCGATGTAGTGCCCGATCAGCCAAGGCCACACCGTACCTTGATGATAGGCGGCGTCCCGCGCACGAAGATCGCCTCGGTAGTGCGGCTTGTAGTCGGGATGATCGGCGCTCAGCGTTCGCAGTCCGACGTGCGTCAAGAGGCGTGTGCGCACGGTGTCGAGCACGGCAGGCCACCGGTGCTCATCCAGTATCGGATGGTCTAGCGAAATCGAGAACACCTGATTGGGCCGGATTGCGGGATCATCGCCGTCGGGCCCGTCGAGCACGTCGAAGAGACATTGCGACTCGGCGTTCCAGTAACGCTCGTTGAAGGACCGACGAGCGCGCTCGGCGGCGACTTCGTAGTCCTCGTGCGGGTGCTCGAGCTTCGTCGCCCATCGGGACATCAGCTTCAATGCGTTGTACCAAAGCGCCTGAATTTCGACCGGCTTGCCGCGCCGCGGCGTCACGACCCAGTCGCCGACCTTCGCGTCCATCCACGTCAGCTGATAGCCCTCGGCGGCCGCGGAGACGAGCCCGTCCTTGGGATCCAGCCCGATGTTGAAATGTGTGCCCTCGGAGTAGTGCTGGATGATCGACTCCAGCACCGGAAAGAGCTGGCGGATGATCATTCGATCGCGCGACGCCTCGATGTAGCGGGCTATTGCGTGGAAATACCACAGCGTCGCATCGACGGTGTGATAGAGCGCTTGCCGCTCGCCTTCCGGAAAGAGGTTCGGCAGCAGCCCGTCCTTCACGTAGTGCGAAAACGTGCGCAAGATCGCGCCGGCTTCTCGATATCGTCCCGTCGAGAGCGTGAGACCCTCGAGGCTGATCATCGTGTCGCGGCCCCAATCGCCGAACCAGTGATAGCCGGCGTAAATCGTTCTGAGCACGCTGCCCCCCGCCTGATGGATGACGCCTTCCTCCAAGCGGCTGCCGGGCATCACGATGAATTGATCCGCCGCCATCGTGAGCTGCTCTGCAAAATCATCTCCGGCGCTCGCGGTCGCGAGCTCGAGCAGCGTGTCCGTGCGCCGGCGCTCGGCGTCGAACACCTGCTCTACGTCGAACTCGATCCGGTCCCATGCGTGCGTCGTCGCGACGAAGCCGGCGCGCGGCTTGCGTTCATCGAGCGCGGCCGTGAAATAGCCGGGACTGTGCGCGCTCTCGAACGGAGGATCGCCGCGATCGCGTTCGATGCGGTAGAAGAACTCGATCTCGTCGCGGTCTTGCGTCACGAACGTGCTGAAGCCCGAACGCATGTCGACGCGCAGCACGAGATCGGAATGCGCATGACGTATTTCATGCCGGCCTCGGCTCACCATGACCGTGAAATCGCTCGGTGCGGAGAGCGGCGACTCATCGAGCCTGCGAAACGACAAGTAGGGTCGTACGTGCAGCTCCAACTTGACCCCGGAGAGCATCTCGTAGCGCACGCATACGGTGTTGTGATAGTGCGGCATCACGATGGATTTCTCGAGCACGCATCCTTCGTACTCGAACCGCCAGACCGCGATGCGATCGTCCATCCGAAACTCCGTCAAGTAGCGATGCGATTCGCCTATCACCCGTTCGTTCGCGAACTCGGCTCCGCCGAGATGCAACCGATGCTCGCCGATGACGAGCACCTCGTCGAGCCTCGAGATCATGATGTGCCGGCCTTTGGGTGCGCTCAGGTTCGGGACGAACAACCCGTGGTACTTGCGCGCCGGGATGCCCGATAAAGTACCGGATGCATATCCGCCCAGGCCGTTCGTGATGAGCCATTCTTTGCGCCTGAGATCCGCCGGATCGCTGTTGCGATCCCACGGCAGCACGATCTGCCTGCCTTTGATCACGCGCACCTCCTAATCGATCGACGGCCAAGAGGACCGGAGCGGGGGAGCACCACAAAGAACACAAGGACACCAAGCGGCCAGAGAAGAACATGACCCCCTTCTCTCCATGTGCCCTTTGCGTTCTTTGTGGTCACTCATGTCTTCTTCTCCGATGCCGTCATTGCGGCTTGCAATAGAACGCCGCACTGCGCAGGCAGGCACCAACGGCCGCGTCCGCCGGTTTGCGCCGGCATGATGATGCCGTGGCCGCCGTAGCGCACATCTTCGCTGCACCAGAGGAGCGACCAGTCTTTGCCGCCGGGCGGCGCGATCATGGGCTCGGCGATCGAGTCGAAGTCCACCTGTCGGTCCAAGTTCACGACGAGCAGGCGATCGCTGTCGTCGCTCGTAAGCCACCGCAAGACGAACGCTCGCTCCGTGAGCGTTGCACCGTCGAGGCGATAACGCCGCTCGTTCGACAACACACGGTCCTCGCGCCGCAGACGAAGCAAATCTCGATGAAGCCTCAATGCGGGTGCGTGGCGCTCGACCTCGGACCAATCGAGCTTGCACGAGGAGAACGTGTCTTCGGACGCAGGGGGCGGCACGAGCGCTTGCGCCGCGCTGTCCGCATACGCGCAGAATTGCCGGAGGAACTCTCTTCGTCCTTCATGCACGAGCGCCTGCAGATCCTCTCCGTGATCTGCGAAGAACGTGAACGGAGTGGATGCTGAGAACTCTTGACCCATGAACAAAAGAGGCGTCTGCGGACCCAGCAGGAGCAAGCCTGTCATCGCGCGCAGCAGTTGCGGCGTGCAGCGCTTCGCGATTCGCTCGCCGATGAAATGGTTCGCGACTTGATCGTGGTTGTCCAGGAACACGATGCAGCTTGCGGCCGGCGCCTCCTTGAGCGCCGAGCCGCGCGCCTTGTCCTGCCAGCTATAGCGCTGTCCTTGGTAGAGGAAGCCGTGCTTCGCACACGAGATGAATTCCTGGGCACGACCCGTGTAGTCGCGCAGGTAGCCGTCGCGAGTGCCGCGCAACGCGACGTTGGCAGCGTGATGGAAATCGTCGTTCCACATCGCATCGATGCCGAATCCTCCGCGCTCCGGCGGCAGTAGATGCTCGCTGCACTGGGGCTCGTTCTCCGCCGTGATGACGATGCTTCTGGTTGGAGCGGCGGCGCGCGTTTGCTCGACGAGCTCGGCGAGCACGTGCCGCTCGCTCGAGTCGAAGATCGATTGGGTCGCGTCGAGCCGCAAGCCGTCGAGATGGAACTCGCGAATCCAATAGCATGCATTGCCGATCACGAAATCGCGCGTGCCCTGCGCAAGCTCATCGTCGAAGTTGAGTGCGTCTCCCCACTCGGTCTTATGCCGCTTGCTGAAGTAGTGCGGACTGAAGCTCGGTAGATAGTTGCCGTCGGGGCCGAGATGGTTGTAGACGACATCCAGGATCACTGCGAGGCCGAGCGCGTGAGCGCGATCGACGAAGCGTTTGAACGCGTCGTAGTCTCCGTAAACGTGATACGGCGCGAAGATCTGCACGCCGTCGTAGCCCCAGTTCCATCGTCCGGGGCATTGCGCGACGGGCATGATCTCGAGCATCGTGACGCCGAGATCGCGAAGGTACTCGAGCCGTTCGCTCGCTGCGTCGAACGTTCCGGGCGGCGTGAATGTGCCGATGTGCAGCTCGTAGATCACTTGGCCAGTGAGCTTCGCGCCTGTCCAATCCGCGTCGCTCCATCGGAAGCGCTCGCCATCGACGACCATCGAAGACCCATGTACTCCTTTGGGCTGGAAGCGCGAGCAGGGATCCGGCCACGGTCCCTCGTCGTCGACGAGATACTTGTATAGCGTTCCCGGGGGCGCTTCGGTGCTTACGGTTGCGAAGTAGCCGTCAGCCTGGCGCTGGAGACGGAGCGCGCGAGTCGCGCCTTCGATCACGACGTCGACCGTTTGCGCCTCCGGTGCCCAGACGCGAAACCGAGTTTCGCCGTGCGCGTAGCACGCACCGAGCACCTGCGTAAGGATGTCCGTCGCCATTCACTCGGGAAGCGGCGGACGCGGGAGAAAGTTCCGCGCAACGCTCGTGATTGGTGATCCGTGATTCGCGGGCCGTGAGCGCAGAGTGCTTGCTACGAATCACGAGTCACGAGTCAGGCAGCTCGGCGAGACGCTCCAGCAAGCGCGGGTCGCCTGCGACGTGCACGCGCTCGGCGGGACCGAGCCAGCTCAAGGCTTCTTGCAGCGACTTGGCGTCGAACACTTTCTGTTCGGCCGTGAGCCGGTGCGGATCGGGGTGACCGCGCGCTTCCGCCGGGCGCGGCAAGTTGCCCGAGAGATGCGCGAGCATGGCTTGACGATTGCGAGCGATGAAGCGCAGGGCCTCTTTAGGAATGGCAGGCGTGAGCTTCACGAGCTCGTCGCGCCGCTGCATGAGCTCGGGAA
>JAAYXG010000493.1 GCA_012516015.1 Lysobacteraceae bacterium
ATGGCCGCACCCGTTCATGCAGCCCGACATCTTGAGCTCGATGTCGCCGAGATCGTAGAGATAGTCGAGTTCGTCGAACCGCTCGTTGATTTGCTTCGCGATCGGAATCGATCTCGCGTTGGCGAGCGCGCAAAAATCCAGCCCCGGGCAGCAAATCATGTCCGTTAGCGTGCCGATGTTCGGCGTCGCGAGATCGATCTCCTTGAGCGCCTGCCACACCTCGAACAAGTCGCGCTGGCGCACGTCGGCGAGGAGCAGATTCTGATCGTGCGTCGAGCGCACGAGCCCGAATGAGTATCGGTCGGCGAGGTCGGCAACGCGGTCGAGCTCCGCATGCGTGATATCGCCCGGGGGCCGCGCCGGAGATTTGAGCGAGACGAACACCGCGCGATAGCCCGCGACTTTGTGACGCCTCGTGTTGCGCTGATACCAATTGCGAAACTCGGTCGGTTTGCCCGAGAGGACGTCCTCGTCCTCGAGCGATTCGTACTTCGGCGGCGCGAAGAAGGCCTTGATGCGCTCGACCTCGGCTGCATCGAACGGCGGTGCCGTATCGCGCGACGCACGCCATTCGGCCTCCACCATCTCGCGGAATTTCTCCGGACCGACGGCTTTGACGAGGATCTTGATGCGGGCCTTGTGAATGTTGTCGCGCCGGCCTTCCAGGTTGTAGACGCGCAAGATCGCCTCGAGATAGCTCAGCAAGTCTTGCTTCGGCAGAAACTCGCGAATGACGTGCCCGATCATCGGTGCGCGGCCGAGGCCGCCCCCCACGAGCACTTCGAAGCCGACCTCGCCTTGCTCATTGCGTACGAGGTGCAAGCCGATATCGTGAACCTTCGATGCGGCACGGTCCTGCGGCGAACCGGTGATCGCGATCTTGAACTTGCGCGGCAGGTACGAGAACTCGGGGTGGAGCGTCGCCCACTGGCGCACGTATTCGCACCAAGGCCGCGGATCCTCGACTTCGTCCGGCGCCACGCCCGCGAGGTGATCGGCGGTCACGTTGCGAATGCAGTTGCCGCTCGTTTGAATCGCGTGCATCTGCACGGTCGCAAGGAGCGCGAGGATGTCGGGCACGCGCTCCAGCGCCGGCCAGTTGAGCTGGATGTTCTGTCGGGTCGTGAAGTGACCGTACCCTTTGTCGAACTCGCGCGTGATGCGCGCGAGCATGCGAATCTGGCGGGTCGATAGCAGACCATACGGCACGGAAATGCGCAGCATCGGCGCGTGCCGCTGAATATAGAGGCCATTGCGCAATCTCAGCGACTTGAAGTCATCCTCCGAGAGCTCCCCGGCGAGATAACGGCGCGTCTGGTCGCGAAATTGCGCGACTCGCTCGTCGACGAGCCGCTGATCGATTTGATCGTAAACGTACATCGCGGGGACTCTAGCCCGGCTCGCGGGGTCGTGAAATAGCCTTTGGGTATGTCGGTATGACCGGAAGTGAACAGCGGACGGCGGACAGCGGACGGTGACGGAAGCCTCTGATCCAGCTCGCCTTTGCGCCGCCCACGAGTCTTGGACCGATCGCCCTCCACCCTCCGCGGCTCACGCTATTACATCGGTCACGGTGCGCTGTCCCGCCGTCCGCGGCTCACCCTCTTGCATCGGTCACGGTCCGCCGTCCGCCGTCCGCTGTTCACTCGCCTCGGCAACGCCGAGGCGCTTGTGCATGATCGGGCTCGTCGTCGTGTACTGCAGCGCCACCTTCTTGGCGGGATTGAGGTGGGCCGCGACGGCGAACGCGGCCAGGGCCGCTTCGTGGAAGCCGGAAAGGATGAGCTTCTTTTTTCCCGGATACGTATTGATATCCCCGACGGCGAACACACCAGGGATGTTGGTCTGAAACTTCTCCGTGTCGACGACAATCGCGCGTTTCTCGATCTGGAGACCCCATTCGGCGATCGGCCCGAGCTTGGGGTGCAACCCGAAGAACACGAGCGCGTGATCCGCCTCCAGGTCGACGAGCTCCCCCTCGGTCGTCTTGACGCGAACGCCCGCAAACGCGCCATCCTGCTTGATCACGGAATGCGCGATCGCTTCGACGTAGCGCATGCTGCCGCTCGCGACCAAGTCCTTCATCTTCGCGACGGAGGCCGGCGCAGCGCGGAACTCGGGCCGGCGATGCACGAGCGTGAGACTTCGAGCCTTGCCTGCGAGCTCGAGCGTCCAATCGAGCGCGGAATCGCCGCCGCCGAAAATCACGAGTCGCTGCCCCGTGAAGTCCGCGGCGCTCTTGACCTTGTAGTGAATGTTGCGGCCTTCGAACTCCTCGGCGCCTTCGCATCCGAGCCTGCGCGGTTGGAAGGAGCCGAGACCGCCCGCGATGATGACTGTTTTCGTGTGAAAACGCGTATCGAGAGAGGTGCGCACCAAAAACGTGCCGTCATCGAGGCGCTTGAGCTCGGTGGCCTCCTGGCCCAGATGAAACTGCGCGTTGAACGGTTTGATCTGCTCGAGGAGTCGGTCGATCAGCTCCTGCGCACCGCAAACGGGCAGCGCGGGAATGTCGTAAATCGGCTTGTCCGGATACAGCTCGCTGCATTGCCCGCCCGGGTGCTTCAGCGAATCGACGATGTGCGCGTGGATGCCGAGCAGACCGAGCTCGAAAATCTGGAACAGGCCGCTGGGTCCCGCCCCGATAATGACGACATCCGTTTGAATCGCGCCTTCGATCAGCGCCTGCGGTGGGGTATCGCTCAACCTACTCTCCTCGCTCGCGGTCGGCGAATCGCCGCCTCGCGTAAGGCCGATTATACGAGCTAACGGGCGCGTCTTAGGACGAAGCGCCCGTTGCTTTCGACACAGTCCGCGCTGCATCGAGAAACTGTTGCATGACAATTCTCCACACGAAACCGGCTAGAGCAACGACTCAGCGCGCCATACGGCTTCGATTCGGCGTTGTTCGCGCGTCGCGGTGCGTGGAAGAATCGTCATCTGATGTCGCGAGAGCGACTCGCGACAGCATCAGGGAATTTCATCATCTCGCGGCTTTCCATCACCCTCAAACGAGCGAAGACCCATGCGCCTCACGATCAATGGAAAAGAGCACGTCGTAGACGGCATCGATGATTCGACGCCGCTTCTCTGGGTCCTGCGGGATCATTTGGGTCTCGTCGGTACGAAGTACGGCTGTGGCATCGCGCAGTGCGGCGCGTGCACCGTGCACTTGAACGGCACGCCGGTTCGTTCCTGCACGCTGCCGATTTCTGCCGTCGGGAACCAGCATGTCACGACGATCGAAGGCCTCGCGAGCAGCACGGGCGAGCTGCATGCGCTGCAGAAGGCATGGATCGAGCACGACGTTGCCCAATGCGGCTACTGTCAGGCAGGGCAGATCATGTCCGCGGCGGCACTGCTCAAATCGAAACCGGTACCGACCGATGCGGACATCGATGCAGCGATGGCGGGAAACTTGTGCCGCTGCGGTACCTACACGCGCATTCGCAAAGCCATCCATGCGGCGGCAGCGCAAATGAACGAAGGAGCCACGTCATGAGCTCGGTACTTCGATCGATTGCCTCGGCGGACGACGATATCCGCGAGATTCTGCGGGCGGCCGAAGCTCAGACGAAAGGCTCGACCTTCGACCGTCGCACGTTCCTGAAAGTCGTCGGGCTTGCGAGCGGCGGGTTCGTGCTCGCGTTCTATGTCGGCGCTCCCAACATTGCGAACGCGAATGGCAAGTCGACCTTCGCACCCAATGCGTTCATTCGCATCTCGCCCGACGGCACGATCCTCATCTACTCGAAAGGGCCGGAGATCGGCCAAGGGATCAAGACCGCATTTCCGCTCATCGTCGCCGAAGAGCTCGACGCGGACTGGGCGCACGTGCGCGTCGAACAAGCGCCCATCAACCCGGCGGTTTATGGACGACAGAGCGCAGGCGGCTCGCGCTCGATTCCCATGAGCTGGGACCAGCTGCGAAAGGCGGGTGCGAGTGCACGCGCGATGTTGGTCAGCGCTGCCGCCAAGGAATGGAATGTCGCTGCAAGCGAGTGTCGCACGGCGAGCAGCGTCGTGTATCACGACGCATCGAGCCGACAGCTCACCTATGCGGCACTCTCCAACAAGGCCGCTGCCGTTCCGGTGCCGGACGAGTCGACGCTGCGACTGAAGACGCGCGAGGAGTACAAGCTCCTCGGCACGTTCGTGACGGGCGTCGACAACCATGCGATCGTCACCGGTCAGCCGCTCTTCGGGATCGACACGGTGCTCCCGAACATGCGCTATGCCGTATTCGAGAAGTGCCCCGCCGTCGGCGGCAAGGTGCGAAACGCGAACCTCGATCAGATCAAGAAGATGCCTGGCGTCATCGACGCCTTCGTCGTCGACGGAACAGGCAAGGTCAACGAGGTCATGCCCGGCGTGGCGATCGTTGCAAGCTCCACGTGGGCCGCATTGCGTGCGAAACGTGCGCTCGAGATCGACTGGGACGAATCGGACGCATCGAAGGATAGCTGGAGCAAAGCTGTCGCCGAAGCGCGCGAGCTCGGCAAGAAGGAAGGCGACGAGACGCTGAAGCGCGTCGGTGATTTCGATCGAGCGGTCGCTGACGGTAAGGTTGTCGAGGCCTTCTACAGCTATCCCTTCGTAGCGCATGCTCCGATGGAGCCGCAGAACTGCACCGCTTGGTTCCACGACGGCGGCATCGAGCTGTGGGCGCCGACTCAAACGCCCGATGCGGGATTGATTGCAGTCGCGAACGTGCTCGGTCTCGCGCAGGAGAAAGTCACCGTTCACCAAGTGCGCGCAGGCGGGGGATTCGGGCGCCGTCTCATCAACGATTTTATGTGCGAAGCCGCGGTCATCGCGAAGCGAGCTGGGGTCCCCATCAAGCTCACCTGGACGCGCGAGGACGACATGCAGCACGACTTCTTCCGCGTCGGCGGTTTTCACTCGCTCAAAGGCGGCATCGACAAGTCCGGCAAGCTGGTCGCGTGGGCGGATCACTTCATCACATTCACGGCGGATGGAGAGAAGCCGACGAGCGGCGGCGACATCAGTCCTGAGGAGTTTCCCGCACAACTCTTGCCGAACGTGCGTCTCACCCAAACGAAGCTACCGCTAAAGATTCCGACCGGCCCCTGGCGCGCGCCGCGCTCCTGCGCCATCGCCTTCCCAA
>JAAYXG010000494.1 GCA_012516015.1 Lysobacteraceae bacterium
GGCATCGCGATGGGCACGGGCACCGATGTCGCGATGAATGCCGGTCACGTCACTTTGGTCAAGGGCGACCTTCGCGCGATCGTGCATGCGCGGCGAATCTCCACGCAGACGGTACGCAACATGCGGGAGAACCTCGGCTTCGCGCTGATCTACAACGCGCTCGGCGTTCCGATTGCCGCCGGCGTTCTTTACCCGGCGTTCGGCTTGCTGCTCTCGCCGTTGATCGCGGCGTTGGCGATGAGCCTGAGCTCGGTCTCCGTGGTATCGAACGCCTTGCGCCTGAGGAACGCTCGCACTTGAGGAACGGAATGACGCGTTGGATCTGGATTTCGCTCGCCGCACTCGCGATCGCGGCGAGCGTGGCGCTGGGATGGCAACAGATCGCGCTTTCGCCGCGGGGGAAGTGGATCGAGACGAACGATGCTGCCGTTCTTGGGCAGGGCCGTACGCTGTACGACCGGTACTGCGCGAGTTGCCACGGCGCGAATCTCGAAGGCCAGCCCGACTGGATGAAGCGCCTGCCTTCGGGGCGCATGCCGGCGCCGCCGCACGACGCGACCGGTCATACCTGGCACCATCCGTCGGATGTGCTGTTCGGGATCGTGAAGGACGGTGTCGAAAAATACGCGCCCGCGGGCTACGAGAGCGATATGCCGGCGTTCGGTGGCACGCTTTCCGACCCCGAGATCCGTGCCGTGCTCGCGTACATTCGTTCGACGTGGCCCGCGGACGTGCAGCGGCGCCACGAAGAGCGCGAGCGGGCAGCGCGCGGCGGCTGAAGCTCAGTACCCGACCGTGAAACGCCGGCTTCTCGAGTTCCGCGCCTGTTTCCGATTCAACGGGCGCGGCAGATCGGGTCTCGGCTGCGCTGACGAAGTTCGGGCGCTCCGTGCGCTCAGGCGGCGGGCACGGTGAACGCGAAGCGGAACGTCCCTTCCATGCTGGACGCCGAGATCGATCCGCCGTGCGCCTCGACGATCGATTTCGCGATTGCGAGGCCGAGGCCCGCTCCCTCGCCCTCCTTCCGGCGCGAGGCATCGACCCGATAGAAGCGGTCGAACAGCCGGGGCAGGTGTTCGGGCGCTATCGGCAGCCCGGGGTTCTCGACGCTCAACTCGGTCTGCCCGGCACGACGCGCGCCGACCGTCACGCGAATCTCCCCGTCGCGGGGGGTGTGCCGGATCGCGTTCGATAACAGGTTGCTGATCGCGCGCCGCAGCATGTCGCGGTCGGCGAGTGCGCGTCCCTCGCCGGTGAGTACGAGCCGCACGCCGCGCTCCTCGGCCAGCGCCTCGTAGAACGCAAACAGGCGCTCGACCTCAGAAGCCAGATCGACGCTCTCGGTTCGCGTGGTAATCAATCCGTTGTCGGCTTTGGCCAGGAACAGCATGTCGGAGGTCATCTGCGAGAGCCGTTCGTACTCCTCGAGGTTCGAGTACAGGATCTCGCGGTATTCGTCGGCGGTGCGCGCGCGGGCGAGTGCAACCTGCGTCTGCGTCATCAGGTTGCTGACTGGCGTGCGCAGCTCGTGTGCGAGATCCGACGAGAAGTCCGACAGGCGCCGGAACGAATCCTCGAGCCGCGCCAGCATGTCGTTGAAGGCCGCGGCGAGCGGAGCGAGCTCCGAAGGCATCGATTCCGGCGGCAAGCGCTCGCCGAGCCGATCGGCGGAGACGCGCTGCATCAGATTCAGCGCCTTGCGCGCGGGCGCGAGGCCCCGGCGCGCCGAGAACCAGCCCAGCAGCGCGGACAGCGCGATGCCAACCGCGATACTCACCCACAGGCTGTTGCGGAAGTCCGTCATGAACTGGCGATGGAAATCGATGTCGAGCGCGACGATGACCCCCGCCGGCTTGGCGCCCTCGATTCCGGTGTCCGCGGTCGTGGAGAGGAAGCGAAACAGTCGGCCTTCGTGCTCTCGCACACTCGCTTCGACGGTCTGCGGCGCTTTTGCCGAGGGGATGGACCACGCGGGCCCGTTTGCGAGCCCGAAGCCTTCGGACCTGTA
>JAAYXG010000495.1 GCA_012516015.1 Lysobacteraceae bacterium
TGTGCTCAGCGGCAAGGGCGGCACCGGCAAGACCACCATCGCCAGCGCGCTGATCCGGCTCTCAGGCGCGAAGCGGTTTGCCGACTGCGACGTGGACGCCCCCAACCTGCACCTGTCGGTCCCGGTGCCGCCCGAGAAGGCGGAGGAGGATTATTGCGGATTGCCCAAGGCGTGGATCGACGATAGCGAATGCGACCGATGCGGCCTGTGCATGTCGCTGTGCCGCTTCCACGCGATTTCACGATCGGAGGACGGGCGCTACCGCATCGATCCGGCGGCCTGCGAAGGATGCGCGCTGTGCGAGGTGGCCTGCGAATCCCGCGCCATTTCGATGCAGCCGGCGGTCATCGGCCGCCTGGTTGCGCATCGCGGAGACGGCCGGTTTTTCTCAACCGCGTCCCTCCGCATGGGCAGCGGAAATTCGGGAAAGCTGGTCGCCGCAGTCAAGAAGAAGCTCGCCGAATTTGGGCCCTCCGGCCGTTTTGCGGTGCTCGACGGGTCGCCCGGCATCGGATGTCCGGTGATCGCCTCGGTCAGCGGCGTGGACCTGGTGCTGATCGTCGCCGAACCCACGCTCTCGGGTGTGAGCGACATGGAGCGCGTTGTGAGGACCGCCTGCCAGTTGGGCGTGAAGTGCGCGGTATGCGTCAACAAATCGGATGTCAACGAGCGCATTGCCGATGAGATTGAAGCGTTATGCGAGAAGGCGGGCGTTCCCTTCGTCGGGCGCATTCCGTTTGACAGAAGCGTCGTGGAGGCGGTCAATGCCGGCGCCGACATCGCCGATCGCGGTGGAAGCGCCGCGCGTGGGATCCAAGCGCTGTACGAGCGGGTGTCGATGATGCTCCAGGAAAGCGAGGCGGTAGAATGAACGTTAAAGTGCTCGTCGAGGACACCGGCCTGTCCCCGGCGCACCGCTGTGAACACGGGCTGAGCCTCTACATCGAAACGCAAAACCACAAGGTGCTCTTCGACATGGGGCAGGGCAATCTGTTCCTTGAGAACGCCGAACGGATGGGCGTGGACATCGAGGCGGTAGATATCGCTATCCTCTCCCATGGGCATTACGACCACGGCGGCGGCATCGAAGCATTTCTCAAGCGCAACGCGCGCGCGAATCTCTACGCGGATGCGGACGCGTTCCAACCGCATTGCGCGAAGCGTGAAGATGGGCGGATCGATGATATCGGACTTGATTTGACGATCGCACGCAATCCACGCATTCAAGCGCCCCGGCGCGCGCTGCGGATCGACGACGAGCTGTGCATTTTTTCAGGGGTCATCCCGCATCGACTTTTTCCGCCCGCCAATCGAGCGCTTTTAATGAAGACGCCGCACTGCGAGCCCGACGATTTCTCTCATGAGCAGAACCTGATCGTAACGCAAGGCGGCGAGGATGTACTGTTCACGGGCTGCGCGCATAACGGGATCGTGAATATCATCGAGGCGGCTGGCACACTGCAAGGCAGAACACCGCGCTGGGTGGTTGGGGGATTCCACCTCTGCCTGAAAGAAAGCGCGGCGGATGGCGACACGGCGTTCGCCGTCCGGGTCGCGGACGCGCTCTCGGCATACGACGCCGTGTACTACACCGGCCATTGCACCGGCGAGGGCGGATACCGCTTGATTCAGGAGAGACTGGGCGACAGGGTATTTCGTTTATCCACCGGACTGGAATTCAAAATCTGAAGGGGGAAAAGGCCATGAAAATCGCGGTACCGAGCAACGGCAGCAA
>JAAYXG010000496.1 GCA_012516015.1 Lysobacteraceae bacterium
ACAGGCCGGCGCATTCGTCTTCACCGGTGGGCTACATCCGCCGAGTACCGCCACCGTGTTGCGGGCCAAGAACGACGAGGTATTGATTACGGATGGTCCGTACGTCGAAGGAAAAGAACACCTAGGCGGCTTCTACGTCATCCGCGCGGCCGATCTGGATGCCGCATTGGAATGGGGTCGGAAGCTCGCACGAGCCTCGACGCTGCCGATCGAAGTGCGGCCGTTTCAAGATTTCATCGGTTAGGGATCGATGACGGAGCTCACGCGCGCATCGATCGAGCGTGTCTTCCGACAGGAGTATGCGCGCGCCGTCGCCGTGCTCGTGCGCGTATTCAACAACATCGACGATGCCGAAGAGGCGGTTCAAGAGGCGTTCATCGAAGCGGTGCGACGTTGGCCATCCGCCGGGCTGCCCCCCAGCCCGGTGGGATGGATCATCACGACAGCTCGCCGCCGCGCGATCGATCGACATCGCAGCGATCACGCGCGCAACGAACGTCAGTTGCTCGCGGCAGTCAGCGATCCAATCGATGCGCCAGAAGAGGAACACGACGTGCGCGACGACCAGCTGCGCCTGATCTTCACGTGCTGCCATCCGGCGCTCGCACTCAATGCGCAGGTCGCTTTGACCTTGCGCTTGCTCGGCGGGCTGTCGACGACCGAGATCGCACGCGCCTTCCTCATCCCCGAGGTCACGATGGCGCAGCGGCTCGTTCGCGCAAAGAACAAGATTCGGCACGCCGGCATTCCCTATCGTGTCCCCGAAGCCGAAGAGTTGCCCGGGCGCATTCACGCCGTGCTCGCTGTGCTCTACCTCATCTTCAATGAAGGATATAAGGCGAGCGCAGGCGTCGACCTCGTGCGAGACGAGCTGTGCACAGAGGCCATTCGTTTGGGGCGCCTGACGGCGGAACTGCTCCCGCAACAATCCGAAGTGCTCGGGCTGCTCGCACTGATGTTGCTCATCCACGCACGGCGGCGCGCTCGTGTGGCCGCGGATGGGCTGCCGATCGCGCTGGCCGAGCAAGACAGGGCACTGTGGGATCGCGAGATGATCCTGGAAGGGACCGCGCTCGTCCGGGAGTGCCTTCGTCGCAAGCAGCCGGGGCCTTACCAACTACAAGCGGCGATCAACGCGGTTCACACGAATGCGCCAAGTATTGACGCTACCGACTGGAAGCAGATCGTCCAGCTCTATACCACCTACTCGCGATCGCGCCGAACCCGATCGTCGCGCTCAATCGTGCTGTCGCCGTCGCGGAAGTGGATGGAGTGAAGGCCGGTCTCGACCTCATCGAGCAAAGCGAACTGAAGGAACACCCGCTTTATCACTCGATTCGAGCCGACCTGCTCCACCGGTTTGGCCGCTCGCAGGAAGCGGCTGAAGCATACGAGCGCGCGATCGCGCGCACCGAGAATGACGCCGAGCGCCGTTTTCTCGCTCGAAAGCGCTCGCAGATCGCGGCTGTGCGGTGAGCGCGAGCCGCAGCCACACAGCCGCGCGCATCCGCGCTACCAGATCCTCACCCGATTCTCCGGCGGCAGATAGAGCTCGTCCGTCGGCTGCACGCCGAATGCCTCGTACCACTCGTCCATGTTCCGCACCGCGCCGTTCACGCGGAAGTACGGCGGGCTGTGCGGATCGGAGAGCACGAGCATGCGAAGCGCCTCATCGCGATACTTCGCGCGCCAGACTTGCGCCCAAGCGAGGAAGAAGCGCTGCTCGCCGGTGAGACCGTCGATGACGGGAGCCTCCTCGCCGTTGAGCGAGAGGCGATAGGCGTGCAACGCCATGTTGAGCCCGCCGAGGTCGCCGATGTTCTCGCCGATCGTGATGGCGCCATTCACCTTGAGACCCGGTAGCGCTTCGAATTCCGAGTACTGCTCGATCAAGCTCTTCGTGCGCTCGGTGAATGCGGTCGCGTCCGCTTCGGTCCACCAATCGTCGAGGCTGCCGTCCGCGCTGAACTTACGGCCTTGATCGTCGAATCCATGGCCGATCTCGTGTCCGATCACGGCGCCGATCGCGCCGTAGTTCACGGCATCGTCCGCATGCGGGTCGAAGAACGGCGGCTGCAGGATGGCAGCCGGAAACACGATCTCGTTGTTGAGCGGGTTGTAGTACGCATTGACCCGTTGCGGGTTCATGAACCATTCGTCGCGATCGACGGGCTCATCGAGCCGGGCCAAACGCCGCCGCCAATCCCACACCTGCGCGCGCGTCACGTTGCCGATGAGATCGTCGCGGCGCACTTCGAGATCGGAGTAGTCCTTCCATTTGTCGGGATAGCCGATCTTCGGCACGAACGTCGCGAGCTTCTCGAGCGCGCGCTTGCGCGTATCATCGCTCAACCATTCGAGCTGCTCGAGACGGTCTTCCAAGGCGGCGCGCAGATTCGCGACCAGCGCTTCCATCTTCGCTTTCGACTCCGGCGGGAAATGCTTCTCGACGTACATCCGCCCGACCAGCTCGCCGACGCCATTGTCCGTGTGGCTGACCGCACGCTTCCAGCGGTCGCGCTGCACTTCTTGACCGCGCAGCACCTTTCCGTAGAACGCGAACTGCGCGTCGTCGAAGCGCTTCGGCAGATAGCTCGCATGATCGCTGAGATAGTGGAAGGCAAGATACGCCCTCAGCGTTTCGAGCGGCGTGTCCCGAAAGAGCCGCGCAGCATCGCGAATCGCCGTGGTCTGCCGAACCACGAAGCGCTCGCGTGTCGGAATCTCGAGCGCATCGAAGAACGTCTGCCAATCGAAGCCCGGCGCGTACGCGATCAGCTCCGCCTTGGTGTGCGGGTTGTAGTTCGCTTCTGCATCTCGTGTTCGCTCGATGGGCCAGTGCACCTCTGCGAGCGCCGTTTCGAGAGCCATGATCGCCTTCGCCTTCTTCGCGGGCGCTTCGATCTCTCCGAGCCTCAGCATTTGCTCGATATACGCGACGTACTTCTCGCGCACATCCTTCAGCTTCTCGTCGTCCTTCAAGTAGTAGTCGCGATTGGGCAATCCCAATCCGGACTGGACGACGACGAGCGAGTAGCGATCGGGCTGCTTCAAGTCGGGCACCACGCCGACGCCGAAGAGCGTCTTCACGCCCGGCGCACCGAACAGAGCGGCGATCTCCTTCTTATCGCGCGCGTTCAGAATGCGCCCGAGCCCCGGCTTCAAGGGATCGAGCCCGGCGGCTTCGATAGCCGCCTCGTCCATGAAGCTCGCGTAGTAGTCGCCCACCTTCTGCTCCACGGAACCGGCGGGTGCTTGCATCGCGGCGGCCGCTTCGATGATCTCGCGCACCTGTACCTCGGTGTCGTCCGCAAGCTTCACGAAGGCGCCGTATGACGATTTGTCCGGGGGAATCTCGAACGTCGAAAGCCACTTTCCGTTCGCGTATACAAAGAAATCGTCGCCGGGTTTGACGGAAGGATCGCCGGTCGTGAGATCGAGACCGAAGGATCCGATTTGTGCTTTGGGCGCTTGGACTTGCGAGGCTCCGTCCTTCATGGAGCAAGCAATGGAGAGCATCGATACCGTCACCATGAGGGCCGCATTTTTGATTCGTGTATCCAATTCCCCGCTCCTCTGCCGGCAAACCGAAAGCGCGCGATCATACTTGCTCAGGAGCGCGAGAAGCGAGTGCGAAATGAGGTTTGCACGGTGGACGTGTAATCGCTCTCGCTCGTGTAGACGTGCGGACGCCAGAATGAGACGCCGCTCCTCACCAAATTGGCGCCGTACACCGGCACCGCCGAACCATGAATTAACTTCGCCCCGCGCCCTACTCGCGACGCCGTTCCCACGGCTCGACTTCCCCCGCACGTACCAAGAAGATCGAATGCGCCTCCGGCACGTCGATCCTCCGCCACTTGCGATAGAGCTTCGGGTTTCGAGACTCGAGCTTCATGAGCAGATGTTCCCACTCGTACGCCAACTGACCCTCGGTCACGATGAGCGAGGCGGCTGTTCGGATCGGCCTGATCTTACGCCTGTCGAACGCATAGCCACGCAGCTTCGCCTCGTCGTGAATACCCTTCAAGTAGAGTGAGATCGCTGTAATCGGAGTCGAGCAGCTCCTGAACCGATCGAGCTGCGGATGATTCCGATACCCGCGCGTCTCGCCGCGCAAGACTGCCTGCGCCAGCAGCGTCTCGCGCCACAAGGCGACGAGGCCCTGGGCATCGAGATACTTCGGATGGAGGGACCAGAGGCGCATGGCTGAGAGTCGCGACCACCTTCGAGTCCGAACAAAGCAATTCTCTGGCAGCGAAATTCGGCCAAGTGTCCGACAAGCGCGCGGGCGATCAGCGGCGCTCTTCCTTATATATCGCAACTTCCGGCGCTTTCCCCTTTGTCACCCGAGCGCGATACATGCCTTTCGTGTTGAAGCTCCACGCCATCTGACCGTCCGGCGCCACGGCGATGATGCCGCCGTCGCCGCCGAGCGCCGTGAGGCGCTTGTGGATCACTTCGTCAGCCGCGGCTTGGAGCGCCATCTTCTTGTACTCGACGAGCGCGCAGATCTCGCGCGCCACTGTCAAGCGGATGAAGTATTCGCCGGCACCGGTTGCCGACACCGCACAAGAGTCGTTAGATGCATACGTGCCCGCACCGATGATGGGGCTGTCGCCCACGCGCCCCCAACGCTTGCCCGTCGTGCCTCCGGTGGAGGTACCTGCTGCGAGATTGCCGTGCACATCCACCGCAACGGCACCCACGGTGCCGTACTTGCCTTCGTCGTGCACGAGCGCGTCGATCGCCGCGTTCGCGCTCGCACCGATGGGCTTCGGCGGGATCGGAAGCTTGTGCTCTTCGAGGTACTCCTCCAGTGCACGCCAACGACGCTCGGTATAGAACCACGCCGGATCGACCTGCTCGAGCCGTTGCTCGAACGAGAATGCATCGGCACCCGGGCCGACCAACATGACGTGCGGCGAGCGCTCCATCACCTTGCGCGCGAGCAGGATGGGATGCCGCGTGCGCGTGACACCCGCGACCGCGCCTGCATTGAGCGTTCGTCCATCCATGATGGCGGCGTCGAGCTCGTTGCGTCCTTCGCTCGTGTATACCGCCCCGCGCCCGGCATTGAACAATGCATCGTCTTCCATCGATGCGATCGCCGCTTGAACTGCGTCGAGCGAGGAGCCGTTCGCTTCGAGCACGGCAGCACCGGCGTCGAGCGCGCGCTCGAGCGCCGCTCGATAGCTCGCGTCTTGTTCCTTCGTGAGCGATGCGCGGTCGATGACGCCCGCGCCGCCGTGAATCACAATCGACCACTGAGAATCCGCGTGTGTCACCGCAACTGTTCCGGCCATGGCAAAGCAGATTGAGAAGAGGACGAGCGAGCGCTTCATGTGCAGCATCGAGCCGATTCGTGTTCGCGTGTGCGCACGTGAAATTGCATTGTAGGACGGTTCGTTGGGCTCGGCGATTTGGGCGGCTTTTGTATACTGTAGGTCGGCTGGGCAATGTTCCCGACTAGCCCAGCACTTCCTACGTCCATGTAGGTCGGATTTCAATCCGACCAAAATGTGTCGGAATAAATTCCGACCTACAGGGACGTAGGAAGGCCCGCATCTCGCGGGCCGACCTACGCCCTAGAACCGCATGCTGACTTCGAAGCTCATCGTGCGCGGCACGTAAAGGATGTCGCCGAACGGATTCACTTCGAGCTGCGGATCGAGGACGCCGTCCGACCCGACGCTCACGATGTTGAAGGTCGTGTAATTCTCGAAGTCGAAGACGTTGAGCACGTTCACGCGTGCGGTCAGCGCGAAGTCGCCGAGCTGGAACTCCTTCGTCGCTTGCAGATCGACCGTGCGATACCCCCAGATATCCCCGCCGATGAGGAAGCTACCCGTTCCGGGCGGCGTAATCGCGATCGGTTGCGCGAACGAGCCGTCGGGCGGGCGAGCGCCGAAGTCTCGAACCTCGTTCAGGGGACGAGGCGTTTCCAACACGATCTTCAGGCCGAAAATCGTATTCCATGGACCGTCTATGGATCCGGCGGCAACGAAGCGGTGCTTCGGTACGTCGTTCACGCGAATGAAGGGATAGCGAT
>JAAYXG010000497.1 GCA_012516015.1 Lysobacteraceae bacterium
CGCTTACATTCGTTGACGAGCGCGGTTTCGTATTCGAGACCTTCCGCGAGTGAAGCCTGCGCGGACTTGCGCACCGCATCCACCGCAACCAGACCCGCGTTTCGATTCGGGTAGGCTTTACGGGCCTGCTGCGTCATGCGCTCGAAGATCTCGGCGGTGGCGGTCGCGGGATCGACCGTCATCTCACCGGTTCGGCGCGGCCCTTTGCCCTCGGCGAGCAACGCCCGGGCGTACTCTGCGGCACCGCTGCGCAGGTCGCCCTCGATGATTGCATCGATGAAGCCCATCTGCTGCCCTTGCTTGGCATCGACGGGTCTCGCTGAGAGGATGAGCTCGAGCGCTCGTTCGGCACCGATCAATCTCGGCATCCGCTGCGTGCCGCCAGCGCCGGGAATGATGCCGAGCGTGACCTCGGGCATGCCGAAGCGCGCTTTGGGGGCAGCGACTCTGTAGTGGCAAGCGAGCGCGATCTCGAGCCCGCCGCCCAAAACCGTGCCGTGCATCGCCGCGATGACGGGGATCTCGAGCGCCTCGATGGCATTGAAGAGCGCGCGATACTCCTCTTCCTTCGGCGGACCCTTGAACTCACCGATGTCGGCGCCTGAGAAGAACGTCGTGCCCTCGCACATCAGGATCGCGGCTTTGATCCCCGACGAGCCTTTGAGCTCGTCGAGCACCGCCCGCAAACGCGCCCTGACCTCCGCGGTAATGGTGTTGACGGGCGGATTGTTGACAACGATGAAGGCAAGATCGCCGTCACGCTCGAGGCGTGCGACCTTTGAAGTCGGCATGCGAAACCATCCCCTGTTATTACTGAAAAAGCGATTGAGACTTCCTTAGAAGTATGGACACGCGCGAGCCAAATGCACGCGTGCTCTAGTTCGGCTGGCATTCGGTCCGCGGGCGACGAGGGTAAGCGTGTGCGACCGTAACAGCTGACGCGCCCGGGGATCGCACTGATAGTGCATGCTCGCTGTCGAGGCGGCCGTAAAGAATAACGCTTCGGCTTTGGTGTAGCCTCTCTTCGACACAGCGATGCGCTTCGACTGATCTTGCACTTGCGCGCTCCCATGCGCCCAGGAGCGAACATAAGCGCTTTAATTTAAAGCGATTCCAGCACATCGTGCAATGACAACGACGCAGCTCGCCCAACGACAGCCTCCTCCAACCGCTCGCAGCATTTGGATGTAATCCCAGATCGGGGCTCTCGCGCTTATGAGAGTTGTGACGGATCGGTTGGGGTATTCGCCAGATGGATAATAAAAATCACCGACCCTGATACCGCACGCCGCGAGTTCTTCGAGTCGCACATTGAGGCAGCCCCTCAGGCCCGCGAGTGAACTACCGTTGATGAAAGCCGTCTCTACGATACGAACAAGATGAATCCAGGACGTGCCGCGCTCTCCATAGCGGTGAGCGCAATACTCGTAGCGACTATCTCGAAGTGTTGAAGCGCGAGCACGGCCCGCGCGGACGATCTCGGACGAGCTTCGCCTGCGAATGGC